>JAOUGF010000419.1 GCA_029857925.1 Gammaproteobacteria bacterium | reverse complement strand
CCTCCATTTACTGTTTCAAGCACATCCAAATTGATCTTAGAACCCGCGTAACAGCGGGTTTTTTGTTGGCTATTGGGGTTGGGGTGGGGGCTAGTGAGCAGCAGTTGGGGGTAACTTTGGGGGTTCTCAATTTCAACAAAGTAACCGCTCGACAAACCCCACCCTATACAAATCAGTAGGAATCGGCTAACGACTCGGGTGTCGTCGTCCACGGCAGCAACGCTTCAATATCTTCAAGCGTCGTGGCGCTGGGTAGCGCGGTGATAATGTATTTCAAATACCGATACGGTTCTAGCCCATTGGCCTTGGCTGTTTCGACCAGGCTGTAGAGCGTCGCACTGGCCTGCGCGCCGTGGACGGTGTCGCAGAACAACCAATTTTTTCGACCGATCACAAACGGACGCAAGGTGTTTTCGATGCTATTGTTGTCGAGCGCATAACGCCCGTCGTCGAAGCAGCGTTGAAGTTTCGGCCATTCGTTGTGTAAATAATGCAAGGCGTTGCCAAGCGTGGTTTTCGGTGCAACGTGCGTGAGCGATGTGTTTAACCACGTTAGTAGTTCATTTAAAATCGGGATGCTGTGTTGTTGTCGCGCGTGATGACGTTGCTGTGGTGTCGCGTCGGCGTGTTCGCGTTCGATGCGGTAGAGGCGCTGAATCAGGCCGAGGGCGTGGGTCGCCTTGCCGGTTTTTTTCGGGACTTTTTGCGCCTTGACGACGTCTTGGAATTTGCGCAGCGCATGCGCCCAGCAGCCTAAATGCGTGAGCGTGTTTTCCCGCACCACGGCGTTGTAGCCATCATACCCATCCGTTTGCAACGCGCCGCGAAACGCGCCGAGCAGGCGTTTGGGCACATGACCGCCGCGCGAGGGATCGTAGTCGAACAGCACCAACGGATGCGCGGGATCGCCGTTGCGGATCGCCCACACATACGACGTGGAGGTCGGCGGTTTGTCGGGTTCTTTCAACACCTGCACCGGTGTTTCGTCCATGTGCAGATAATCGCTTTCCTGTATGCGCTCGCGCAGCAGATTCATCAGCGGTAAACACAATACCGCCAGCCGGATCATCCACGCCGCGCTGGTGGCGCGCGGCAGATCGACGCCGTAGCGCGCGAGGATCGTCTCCAAACGATAGAGCGGCAGGCCATCGACGTATTTGGCGGTGGCGATGTAGGCCAACGCGCCGGGGCTGGCGTTGCTCTTGGGGATCGGTTGTGGCGGCGCGGGGGCGATCGTCACGCCTTGCGCGCAGCAGCGACAGGCGTATTGTGGGCGCACGTGACGTATGACTTGAATCTTGGCTGGGACGATGTCCAATTGTTCGGCGATTTCTTCGCCGATGCGGTGCAAGGCCGTGCCATCGTGCGGGCATATTTTTTCGGCCTCGGGCAAATCGTGGATAATCTCGACGCGCGGCAGATTCGCCGGTAACGGGCGACGACCGCCGCGCCGGGTATGACGTTCGACGGCCACGGTTTCCGTGTTTAGGGTTTCGCTGGCCTGGGCGTCGAGATTTTCCTCACCGTCAACGGCGAGCATTTCCGCCTCGTTGAAAAACAAATCGCCCTGCGCAACCGGCACATCGACCCGGCGATCCTTGGCAAAGCGTTGGTGTTTGAGCAAATGCAATTGCTCTTGCAGGTATTCGATGGTTTTATTTTGTTTTTCGATGACGGCGCGCAATTGCAAATTAATGGCGTGCAAGTCATTGGGGTCGGGCATTGTCTGCAGGTGCGTCATGCGTTTATTTTAACGCAAATTCACCGATAAAAACACTCACGCGACCGACGAATACGGCAACGCCGCGTGTGGTTGTAAACGGTTGATGTCGTACCCGTCGAGCAACCAATTCAACTGCTGGCCGCTCAACGCAACGACATCGCCATCGGTGCGCGGCCACGTAAAACGCGCCTGCTCCAAGCGCTTATACCACAACACAAAACCCGACGACTCCCAATAGAGGATCTTGACCTTGTCGCGCGCGCGATTGCGAAACACAAACAGGTGCGTAGAAAACGGATTGTGCTGCAACACGCCCTCGACCAACAACGCCAGTCCATTGATGGACTTGCGCATGTCGATCGGCGGTTTATACAGAAACACCTCAACGCCATCGACCGGCGGGCGCATCATGGCGCGACCCTCAATGCGGCCAGTATGGACAATACATCCCTATCCACGCCGTGCAACCATTCGAGGACGATGCCGTTGGGTAACACGACGCGACACGCCACGCGCGGTGGTAGGATAGCCTTGACGAACTCACTGGACGTATCCTTCCCAACGGGAACGTCGCCTGCGGCCTTTTTGGCAAGCACCGCACGCCAGGCATAAAGCCTGCGCGGATCGAGCCCTTCGGCGCGTGCGTAGTCCACCATGCTGACGCCACGTTGCGCGCAGCGTTGAAGGTGATCGTGCCAGTATGTTTGTTTGGGGGTGAGTTGCTGTAAATTGAGGGCCATGCCATGCTCCGCTGATGAAAAATATTAGCTTGGCGTTTCATGACATCTATGGCTAGATGGGGTTTGTGGAGCGGTTACGTTACGGGGCAACACCCGCAATCGAAGGTACACGAACTAACGCCACGCATTTGGAAGACGATGTATGTCGATAATCCGTAACCGTCCAATCTAGCCCATTATTTCACTCGGCGTAACCCAAGGTTACCATTGCCACATCGATCCCCAACGACGAAGGAACAAGGCAATGGAAACCAAAACCAGACGAGCAAGACGCAATGCAACCGAATGGCAACGCGTGATCGATGAACAAAAACGCAGCGGATTATCGCAAGAAACGTTTTGTCGGCAACACGACATCGGTTACGGCAGTTTTCTAAACTGGAAGACCAAACTGGCCGGAGGCAGTCAAGCGCGAACCGCTGATCCTAGTTTCATCGAACTGCCCACATTGCAGATCGAATCGACGATGAACTGGGACATCGAACTCGACCTCGGGCTAGGCA
>JAOUGF010000418.1 GCA_029857925.1 Gammaproteobacteria bacterium | reverse complement strand
GTACGTGGCCCCGCTTGGGTGGGTTCGGCGCCGCGGCGTAATTCAAGTTGTGGGCGTCCGTCTTTGTACGTGAGGATCACCTCATCGCCGGGGTAGATCAGGTGTGGGTTGGTGATTTGTGGATTTACAACCCAAATGTCCGGCCAGCGCCAGGGGTCGCGTAGAAAACGCGCCGCGATATCCCACAGCGTGTCGCCGCTTTTGACGGCATAGTTTGTCGGGTGATCGCTTTTTAAGACGATCGCCTCATCTGCGCCCCGGGCACCGCCTGTGATCGCGAAAAAGAACAAAAACGCCAGCAATTTCATACGCATATACAGTTCCCTTGGGTCGCCCTCGGTGTCATTCGATAACGATGGATTTGCGTCGCACGCCTTGATGCGGTCTAATAATTGTATCTTGTATCATATCTTGTTTAGCGCAACGTCACAAAATCACATGGCCTTATTGAAGATACTACACTATCCCGACCCCAAATTGCGGCGCATAGCCGCGCCCGTGACCCAGGTGGATGCCAACATCCGCACCTTGGTAGACGACATGCTCGATACCATGTACGCGGCGCCAGGCATCGGCTTGGCGGCCACCCAGGTCGATATTGCGCAACGCGTTATCGTCATCGACATCAGTGAGGATAAAAACGCCCCATTGGTGTTGATTAACCCGGAAATCCTGTCTGGCGAAGGCTCGATCAAGGTGGAGGAGGGGTGTTTGTCGGTGCCCAGCATCTATGAACCCGTGGCGCGTTATAGTTCGATCACATACCGCGCGTTGAATCGTGATGGCCAACCCTTTGAGGGGCAGGCGCACGACTTGCTGGCGGTGTGCATACAGCATGAGAATGACCACCTGGATGGCAAGCTGTTCGTGGACTATTTGTCGGAAATGAAACGCCAGCGCATCAAACGCAAAATGGAAAAACATTTGCGCGAAACCATGTAAGATATTCGCATGAACCCGTTACGCATCATCTTCGCCGGAACTCCGGAATTCGCGGCACAGGCCTTGCGCGCCTTATTGGGCACGCCGCATATCGTCGTCGCGGTATATACACAACCCGATCGGCCCGCCGGGCGTGGTCAGCAGTTGCGCGCGAGCCCGGTAAAGGCGCTGGCGTTGCAACAGGGTCTTCCGGTGTTGCAACCGGCAAGTCTAAAATCAACCGAAGAGCAAGCCGCGCTGCGCGCATTTGCGGCGGATCTGATGGTCGTCGCCGCCTATGGATTACTGCTACCGCCCGCCGTATTGGCGATCCCGCGTCTGGGATGTATCAATATCCACGCATCGTTATTACCGCGCTGGCGCGGTGCGGCGCCGATACAGCGCGCGATCTTGGCGGGGGATGCAGAGACCGGGATTACGATTATGCAAATGGACGCGGGCTTGGACACCGGTGCGATGCTGCTGAAGGTGGCGTGCCCGATCACCGACGACGATACCGCCGCCAGTCTGCACGACAAACTCGCGGAACTTGGTGGCGCCGCGTTATTGCATGCCTTGGCGCGTCTACCCGAACTCTCGTTGCATGCGCAGGCACAAGACTCCGCGTTGGCGACCTATGCGGCGAAATTACGCAAAGAAGAAGGGCGGCTCGATTGGTCGCAGTCGGCGTCACAACTGCACCGCGCGGTGCGCGCCTATAACCCGTTCCCGATCGCGCAAACCGCGTGGGGCGACCAGGTGTTGCGTATCTGGCAGGCGCAGGTGTTGGCGTCTGCGACGACCCGTGCAACGCCCGGCACCGTCATCGCCGCGACAAAGGAAGGCATCGACATCGCGACCGGTGACGGCGTACTGCGTATCTTGCGCCTGCAATGGCCGGGCGGAAAGCCTTTGTCGGCGGCGGAATTTGTCAACGCGCGCGATCTACGCGGCGCCCATTTGGGCGACGCGTGAACGCGCGTAGCGCGGCGGTCGCCGCATTGCACGCGGTATTGGCGGAGCATCGTTCGTGGTCGACCGCGAACGCATTTTTACAAAATTTACCGGCACAAGAACGCGCGCTGGCACAGGAAATGTGTTTCGGCGTCATCCGCTGGTGGTGGCCGTTGGACGCCCACCTACATACATTGCTCAGTAAGCCATTAAAGACGAAAGACCACGATATCTACTGTTTGTTATTGCTAGGGCTTTATCAACTCCTTTACATGCGCACGCCACCCCACGCCGCCGTGAACACGGCGGTGGAGACGGTGTTGGCGTTAAAAAAGGAATGGGCCAAAGGCTTGGTCAACGCCGTGTTGCGCAATGCATTGCGGCAAAAAGACAGTTTATTGAGCGCGCAGGCGGCGAATCCCGTGTCACAGTTTGCGCATCCGCAATGGTTGATCGATGCGGTGAAGTCGGCGTGGCCTGCGCAATGGCAAGAAATCTTGCAGGCCAATAACGCGCGCGCGCCGATGACGCTGCGTGTCAATCGTGCGCGCGTGTCGCGCGAAGGCTATTTGCAACGTTTGGCGCAAGCGGACATCGTCGCGCAACCCACGCGTTTTTCCGCCGCGGGTATCGTGTTGGAGAGCGCGCGCGATGTGTTTGCATTGCCGGGGTTTGAACAGGGCGAGGTGTCGGTGCAAGACGAGGCCGCGCAAATGGCGGCGTTTTTACTCGCACCGCTACCCGGCGCGCGCGTATTGGATGCATGCGCGGCGCCCGGCGGAAAGACCGCGCATTTGTTGGAAAATACCCAGGACATCGTCGTACACGCGTTGGATAAAAATGCCGCGCGTTTGCGCAAGGTGGACGAGACACTCGCGCGTATCGGCCTGCGGGCGACTGCTATCACAGCGGACGCCACACAGCCCGCGACGTGGTGGGACGGTAACGCGTATACGCACATTTTGTTGGACGCGCCTTGTTCTGGTACCGGGGTCATCCGTCGCAACCCCGATATAAAATATTTGCGCCGCGCGGAGGATATCGTCACGCTGGCGGCCGAACAATCGCGCCTGCTCGACACGTTGTGGCCGC
>JAOUGF010000417.1 GCA_029857925.1 Gammaproteobacteria bacterium | reverse complement strand
TATATTATTTCATTATTTGGATCGACCATCGACATTGGAGGGGCAAAGGTGGCAAGTGACGGGAATATTATGGATTTCCTCGCAAAACTCACCCTTAGTCAGTATATCGATTTGCAATACCAACTACAGGGGTCGTCAAGGCTGGAAATGGAGATCTCGCTGCAAAACGGCGCTATTTAGCGCGGTATTAGTACATCGCTAGTTGGCCTCTCGCAGAGTAAACCTATCAACGGCGTGTGCGTGTTGTTGACCGCTTAGCCAACGTGTGAGCGTTTTGGTGCTTGCCTCGATAGCGTAAACGCTATACCCTTTATTTATGATTTTCAGTCTTACTGATCCATGACACGTCCGCCGATCCAATTGTACCTTGCATCTGCCTCACCTCGTCGGCAGGCGTTATTACGCCAAATTGGCATACACTTTACCGTTATTGACGGCGAAGTCGAAGAATCCGTCATGCCCGAAGAATCCGCGGAGTCCTACGTGCGGCGCATTGCACTGGCGAAGGCGCAACGGGGTTGGGAATTATTGCCGGTGGCACAACGCACCGCGCCCGTGTTGGGCGCGGATACAGAGGTGGTGATAGAGACGGACGTATTAGGCAAACCGCGCGACGCCGCGCACGCCAGCGCGATGTTGGCTCGTCTCAGCGGGCGCACGCATCGCGTATTGAGCGCGGTGGCGGTGGTGGACGACGCGCAACAACAAGTGATAGTTCAAGAAAATTTGGTGACGATGCGCGCGATAAGCACGCACGAATGCGCGGCCTATTGGGCCAGCGGCGAGCCGCAGGGCAAGGCGGGCGGTTATGCCGTACAAGGCCTGGGCGCGGTGTTCATTGAACGCCTCGTCGGCAGTTATTCCGGCGTGATGGGTTTGCCCTTGTTCGAGACGGCGAAGCTATTGCAAGCATTTGGTATCGACCTTTGGCCTAAGGATATGCCCACGTGAGCCAAGAAATCCTCATCAATGTAACCCCCCAAGAGACGCGCGTGGCGGTGGTTGAAAACGGCGTACTACAAGAAGTATTCGTAGAGCGCGAACGCCGCCGCGGCCTGGTCGGTAATATTTATAAAGGCAAGGTGTCACGCGTATTGCCCGGCATGCAGGCGGCGTTTGTCGAGATCGGATTGGAACGCACCGCGTTTTTACACGCCTCCGACATCATTTCGAATCCCAATAGCGAACCGCAAGACGACGACGTGAAGCGCGCACCGGTGCCGCCAATCACCGAATTATTGAGTGAGGGCCAAGACGTATTGGTACAGGTCATTAAAGACCCTATAGGCACCAAGGGTGCGCGGCTCACCACACACATCACGATTCCGGCACGTTTTTTAGTCTACATGCCCTTCACACCGCACATCGGCGTTTCGCAAAAGGTGGAAGATCCGGCGGAGCGTGAACGCATGCGGATGATCGTGCAACAAATCGCCGAGGCCACGCCAGGCGGATTTATCGTGCGCACCGCCGCCGAGGGCGCCAGCGAAGACGCATTTCGCGCCGATATCGCCTATTTGAATCGTGTATGGCTGGAAATCCAAGAGCGCGTGAAAATCGCGCCCGGCGGACGCTTGGTACATGACGATCTGCGCCTGGCGATGCGCGCGATACGCGATCTCGTAGGCACCGACGTGGAAAAAATCCGCATCGATTCACGCGAGACCTACACCAAGGTCACCAAATTTGTCGCGAAATTCATCCCACAACTCGCCGAAGGCATCGAATATTATCCCGGCCCGCGCCCGTTATTTGATTTGTACGGTGTCGAAGACGAGATCCAAAAGGCGTTACAACCAAAAGTACAACTAAAATCCGGCGGCCATCTGATCATTGATCAAACCGAGGCGATGACGACCATCGACGTGAACACCGGCGCGTTTGTCGGCCATCGCAATTTGGAAGAGACTATTTTCAAGACCAATCTTGAGGCCACGCAATCCATCGCGCGCCAGCTGCGATTGCGCAATCTGGGCGGCATCATCATCCTCGACTTCATCGACATGGAGGAGGAAGACCACAAGAATCAGGTGTTGCGCGCACTGGAAAAATCCTTGGAAAAAGATCACGCCAAGGTGCATATCAGCAGCGTGTCGGAATTGGGCCTGGTGGAAATGACGCGCAAGCGCACACGTGAAAGTTTGGAGCGCATTTTGTGCGAACAATGTCCGACCTGCGGCGGCCGCGGTTCGATCAAGACACCGGAAACGATGTGTTATGAGATCTTTCGCGAAATCTTGCGCGAATCCCGCCAATTCGAGTCCAAGACCTTTTTGGTATTGGCCGCGCCCACGGTCGTTGATCGCATGCTCGACGAAGAATCCAATTCGGTTGCGGAGTTGGAGGCGTTTATCAATCGCCAAGTGCGTTTTCAAGTTGAGACGCAATATACGCAAGAGCAATATGATGTGGTGCCGATGTAGTCACGCCGTCGCGGCGGATTACACGTCCGCCATATGCTTGTTTTTTAGATTCACATAGTGCGCCGACGAAAACAAAAAATATTCGCGCTCACGAGCGGTCAGTTCGCGCACTTGCTTGGCGGGCGCGCCCAGATATAAATAGCCGCTTTTGAGGCGTTTGCCCGGCGGCACCACGGCACCCGCGCCGACCAGCACCTCGGACTCAACGACGGCCGCATCCAACACCACCGCGTGCATGCCGATCAAACTCCGCGCGTGTATCGTGCACGCATGTAAAATCGCGCCGTGACCGACGGTCACGTCGTCACCTATCGTTAACGCAAAACCGCCGGGGTTGAATTGATTGTCCGACGTCACATGCAACACCGAACCGTCCTGAATATTGGTGCGTGCGCCGATGCGTATGCGATGCACATCGCCGCGCGCAACGGTCATCGGCCACATCGAACTGTCATCGCCGATCTCTACATCGCCGATCACCAGCGCCATTTCGTCGATATAAACGCCGTTGCCGAGTTTAGGGGCAATGCCTTGAAATTTGCGTA
>JAOUGF010000416.1 GCA_029857925.1 Gammaproteobacteria bacterium | reverse complement strand
TCAGCCGACTTAGCGGGGACACTGGCATTAGATACAGCGAAAAACGGTGCTGATAAGGTCAAACGTATCTCAGCGGTGGAGGCTGCGCGCCCCCCCGCGTGGGCGATGGAACGTTCAGAGGTTGCGGCGAGCCGTCGCCAGCAAGCCAGTTTAGATGAAACCATCGTCCAGTCTTCAGGCTTGCAAAGGCCCGTGGAATCGTATGATGCACCGCAAGAGGATTCCAGTATCCTGTATCCGAGCAGTCGCTCCACGATGCCCGCCATGGAAGCGGGTCGTAGCGAATTTGGTGGTGTGCAATCGACCCATGAGGTGCAGGCGCCCATCACAGAAGAAGAATTATTGCGCGAGGAAGCGGAAGTCAGGGCGATGTTAGAAGAGGCCGTAAGTTCCTATATTACGGCAATGGAACAGGGTCAAACCGCGCCCGAAGGGGAAGAATTATTCAGTGGAAGCAGCGGAATGGCGGCGACCGAACTACGTACCAGCGAACCGTCAGGCCAGAGGTCGCATACGCATGACGAGGTCGAATCGTCTTCGAGTGCGTTACGGGCAGCGGTAGACCATATTGACCAAGAAGCCAATGAAGAACATCAAGCGTTGTTGCATGAAGAGGGCTTGCATGAAAGCCAGCTTTTGCACGCGGTAGACCCAGAACCGGAAGCCGCTACGGAATCGCCGATCAGCCAATTTTCTCACAGCCGGTTTGCCGCATTGCAAGAGGCCACTGGTGAGCCATCTCGGCAAACCGCCGCCATAGAACGCTCCACGGCCTATTCATTGGCGTTATTTCAAGAACAAAATGCATTGCCGGAAACCGCAGAAACTAGGACAATAGCGCAAGACGCGGCACCGGCTGCGCCACGTGAAGACACAGTAAGCGGATCGGGCAATAGACGACTAGAAACCGCTACCAGTTCCCCGCGCTTGGAAACGGGTATGGAGGATGACTTGGACGAGGACACTTTTTTCCTTTTCAACGATGAAGTGGGCACTAAGCTTGACTTGGCGCGTGCCTATATTGAAATGGGTGATACCGACGGCGCGCGTGAGATATTAGATGAAGTCATGGGCGAAGGTAGCGATAAACACAAGGCAGAAGCCCAAGATTTAATACGCCTTGTGGACAAAGCTGCGACCGGACAAATTAGCTAACCAGCATCGCTCACGTTGCGAACACCGCAGCTTAGGTTAATATTCGACTAAAGGTGCGGTTTATGATTCGCTAAGGTCGCGGTCTAGCAGCCAGTCGGACTTGTGACTGACCTGCTGCGGATTCGATATATCTTTCGTTCATTTTGTTAAACCTAGAAACGGCAGTTGACCGCTACTGCCATGCCTACCGCTATGATCTTATTAAATTATTCGCTAGCAGGGCGTACACCCATCGGGTGAGTGCGCGATACCGCGTTTTACACGCTTTACCGCGCGCATGACCGCGTTGCAAATCCTGCAAAGGGATAGCCCACGCAGCGTTTGCACCTGCCACAGCGCATGTTAAAGCGCACACTCCACGGCATCTAACTGTGCCGTTTCTAGGTTAAATAACGAGGGCCATTCACCTCAAACAAGATAGCCATAGTGACCTTCCTCGCTACGTGTAGCTAAGTTTCACAGGCTGCTAGTGTAGACTCGCTGTTCCGTTTGCTCGCTCCCCTATGTATGACCGCAGAACTATATATATGGCTGAATAAATTTAATTATTTCCGCTGCGTGGCGATATATTACACAGCGAATCCAGCCTCCGAGGGTTACATTGGCAGCGTCGGCGTTAAACATACGTGTAGAGTACAACGCCTTACGTATGCTTATTGCGAACATACCGCTTGCTGCCGTGGGGAGTTTAGGTTGCGCCTTAGTGTTGTATTTGCAGATCGGCACCTACCTTGAGCATAGTGCCGCTTTACAGTTTTGGTTAGCAGCGCTCGCCAGCGTATCTAGTATCCGCGTTTGGCTCGTAAAATTATTTCGCCGGGCGCCGCGCCACGGTATTCTGGATATTAAGCGCTGGTGGTATACCATCTTCGGTATCGAAGGGGTGTTGGGTATATTATGGGGGAGTTTACCCTTCATACAACCGGGGTTGCAAATTAGCACTTTTGCATTGTATTTATTAATCATTGCAGGTTTGTCGGCGGGCGCCGCAGTCACTTTCTCGGTCTACTTCAGTGTAGTCGCCGCGTTTATCATTCCCAGCCAGGGCCTGGCGTCTTGGTATTTGTTTTACTTCAAACAGGATTTTGATCCTGCATGGATGGCCGTAGTATGGCTGTACGGCGCGTTGATGTTGACGTTAGCGTATATATTGAATAAGAATCTAATCCGCACAATTACATCCGAAAACGATAAGCGAACTTTGATTGTTAGATTAAAGTGGATAAATCGAAAAATTCAACGGGAGATGAACCTTCACAGGCGTACCAGCGCCGCACTGCAGATATCCAAGGATAGATATGAAAGCGTCACCAAGGAATATGGAAGCGTTCTGGAAAATATGCCGATCGGCGTCGTAAAAATGGATGCGGAATTACGTATAACGTATCTGAATCTTGCAATGGAAAAAATGATTGGCGTACCCGACGGGAGTCATTCAACCGCGATAGGTGAATTGCTTTACACAATGCCGACGGTGCGCGCTGCAAAATTGGATCAGCAGGTTCAGAACCTTTTACATAAAAAATCGTTTGCACTGACCAGCGAATACGTTTCAACTTATAATAAAAAACTGTACGTTTCAGTTAAAGGCATCCCGATTATAAAAGAAAACGTACTCACGGGTGCGCTGGCGATCGTCCAAGATATCAGCGAGCAGGTGGGCATCGAAAACGCGTTGCGATTGGCCAAAGACGAGGCCGAAAGCGCGAGCCGGGCAAAGAGTGTCTTTTTAACCAACATGAGCCACGAGTTACGGACACCCCTGCACGGTATTTTAGGTATGGTCGATGTGTTGGAATTCGCGGTACAAAAATCCGA
>JAOUGF010000415.1 GCA_029857925.1 Gammaproteobacteria bacterium | reverse complement strand
CGCTCAAATACGGATGCCGATGCGCTGTTAGTGACGGTGGGCGAGGGCTCGGTGTTGTAGGGAACAGCGCCCAGTGTCAGGAATGCCCGAAACTGTACTGTTGTTATATATTGCACCCACGCTTATGCGATTTTTTCCGCGACAAAAATTATTGACGCAGGCACGCGAGTTTTAGGATGTGGCGGCTCACGAATTTCACATAGCCGCAATCCGTTATTCACGAACAGCGCTGCCCAACTTCCCAAGGTTCGAAAATACCACGGCGCCGGGTTTGAAAACTCGGTGCTGAAACCGGCCCAGGAACCCTCACGCCAACCGTCCACGTAGGGTAGCGTTCCACAGGCACTTATTGGATGTAGCGTCTGTACAATTACCTTACCCTGCGGATTTAACAATGACGGGATGCTGCGAAAGAGTTCATCGACGGCTTCTTTTCCGAGTAAAGAGAAGTTGCAGGCTACGGCGTCCACCGTGAGTGCGAGTTGTCCTGCGGCAATCTCCGCGTAGGACATGACGCGAAAATCACCGCCTCCCGCGCGTTGCGCTGCATCGACGAGTGCCGGAATTAAATCTATACCCACTACGTCGACATTTTCGGATGCGATTGCACGCGCCAACCATCCCTCGCCGCACCCGATATCTAAGACGGATCGCGGGGCGTAACTGAGCACAGCGTCGATAATGGCGCGGTCGGTCACTAGCGTGCGACTCTCTATCTGACCATTGCGCACCGCGTTTATCCAAGGTTCGGCGTTGATGTGCCAGGAGTCAACAATTTGTTCGTCGTTTAATTTGGGCATAGGGGGCTCTTTTCGCCAAACAGCGGGTATCGTCTGCCTACAATGACAATCCGTTGGTTCACGCTAACACGAAGTATGAATCTATTAAAGTAATTTAAATCGCTTGGGAAACGAGGGGCGAGCGCAGATGCCAATCTTCCTAGTAAACGCAAAAAGGCCATCCCGAACAGGTCGGGATGGCCTTTGAATTGAATAACCAACTACATCTATTGTTGCAATAATTTCATTTGTATCCCCACGCTGGGTGCAAGGCGTAACTTCACCGCGTCGCTGATCAAATTGCTCTTTTGCAAGGACATGACCGCCTGCGCGGAGACACAATCTGCCGTTTCTACGAGTTCTAGACGTATCGGATTGAACGTCGCCTCCACTTGTGTGCGTGTACCGGCCTCTTTTCCGTCGGTATCGCCGACGTAGACCAAGCGACTGACAGGGCCGCCTGCGCCTAAATTGAAGACATCATTGGTATGATTGCTATCGGTATAATTGTGCGACGTCGAGGTGGTGCCTACGATGCTGTTGATGCGCCACCCAGGGTCGACGGTGTAGAGCGGGAACTCCTTGCTGCCTTCCGCAGTGGTCCAGTCGGACTTGGTCTCTACGGCCTTCATATAAACGGTTGAGGAGAGTGCGTTATTGGTTTTTTGTAAAGAAATTTTTGAATATACATTCGGGCCGTGGCCGCCGAATTCGGTGTCGCCACGGGTATGCGGGGGCACAAACGTCACTTTGCCCGCATCGATCGTTTGCACCTTGGTCTTACAGACAGGGGTTTGTGGCTGAATAACGCCGATCGTAGAAAACGGAATGCCATTTAACTCAACGATAAAACGCTGGCTTTTATCGTTGAGCTGCACCCCGTTGGCGCCGAATTTTAGCGTCATCGCGTAGTGGGTAGGCTTGTCTAATTTGTCCGTAACATCAGCCTTAGTGCCCGCGCCTTCCAAGGACACCTTGATCGCGCCTACCGTATCAAAATTGTAGCCGTAGAATTCCATCTTGTTCAAACGTTGCGGCACCAATGAACGATCGACGGCCAACGGCACGATTTGACAAAATACCGGTTGCGCAGGCGGCACGGTTTGACCTAAAAGTTTGGCCTTAATGCGGATCAGCCCCTCGCGCACCCGATTGCCGATAAAGTCGGCATCGCAGCGCACCTCCGCGCCTGCCGTACCGACACCGCGGCTGAGCAAATCGGAGACTTCATTGCGGATGGTGGACTGGGTATCGGTGGTGAGCTTTCCTATCGTATCTGTGAGCACGCTCTGCCAACTCGAACTTTGTTGATTTAGCGCACCGATGGCGTCGTCCAGTACATTGACGGCGGCTGACGTGGAATCGGTGAGTGTGTTGGTGACTTTATCGACCGACTTGCCGATATCGCATGCGGACAGCGTCAACACAATGCTGAGGGTCATGAAAATGTGAAAGGAACGATATCTAACGCGGAAATCGCGAGTAGTGTAGTGCATAAGCCAACTCCCTGTAGGTGGTTCAATATCAATACTAGCACAAGGCGCGCGCCGTTGAATGCCGCAGCCCGGTGACTGAGAGGGGAAAATTGACTATTTTGAACGGGAATAGATGCAAGTGAGTTTTTTTAAACAGATTGCGTAAGCGGAAAGTCAATCGTCTGCAATTCGCGACGCCTTCAATATCCGTCGTAACGCCTCGCGCATGACGGCGTCTTCTGCAGGTTTGAGATGCGCGTTAAACAAATTTTCTATCTCGCGTAGATAGATGGGCCACATTCGCGTGCGCATTGCAAGTCCGGCGGGCGTGATGACACTGTAGGCGCCGCGTTTATCGTCCGTCGCTTGGATACGTTTGACCAGGCGCGCGGTTTCTAGTCTATCGACCAAGCGCGTCAAATTGCTACGCGACAACACTACCCCTTGCGCCAACTCGTGCATACGCAGGCGATGCTCCGGCGCGCGTTCGAGTGCCCATAATACGTCATACCACGTCAATGGCGGCAGGTCGGCTTTTTTTAATGCCGCCTCGATCTTCTCCACCAACACCGCGTGGGTGGTCAAAAACAAGGCCCAAGTCGAAGTCAATGTCATGGGGAAATTATAGTTGCAATTGCAATTATTATCAAGTACGCTTTAAAGTAGTTGCAATTGCAATAATTTACTGACGGAGGCCGCGATGCAAGCTACCCTAACGCCCGGAC
>JAOUGF010000414.1 GCA_029857925.1 Gammaproteobacteria bacterium | reverse complement strand
AGATGGCGGGGCGCCCGCCCGACATATCGTGATTGAGTAACACCATACAAGGTTCAAAATCGGCTACCATGACGCGATCCCCGTCACGCATCAATTCCTCCAGTATGAGCCGACGACCACTGGGCAGGTCTATCGTCAGCGGTTCTTGCATGTCGGGCAGCAACGAGCCGATACGCACAACAAAACCCGCACGTATGAGGATTTCTTTCAGCGTTGCGAGGCTTTCCAAATAAAAAATATTGCGCGTATGATTTTCTGGAACTATTAGAATATTCAACGCCTTAGCGCATACCCTCTGGATCGCCGCTTGTGCCGCTTGCACACATAGCGGCATAAAGGCGCGATTGAGATTGTTAAATCCAGCCGGAAACAGGTTGGTGTCTACGGGTGCGACCTTAAAGCCGCTGTTGCGCAGGTCAACCGAACAATAAAAGGGAGGGGGGGTGACCAACCACGAACGTCGAAACCAAGCCTCAATATGGGCCTGACGACTTAAAAACAGAGTCTCCAGTTCGAGCAAGGCACCCTGCATCGCAGTGGTTAAATGAGGTACGGCATGGGCATCTGTTTGCATAGCTGCTATGTTAATGAATTAATGCGAATAATACAAATCATTGCGGGTGCCTCCCGGGGGGTTGCTGGGGCGGAGTTAATCGCTTGTTAATACTAAGAATGAACAATAGACGTTACGCCGGAGACGCCCTAAATGGTATAGCGTCGAGTATAGGCGAAAATGTAACTTTAAGTTACTGCAACAATAAATGCCGTGCAACAAATCGAGATAGATTTTTTACCCCCTGGGGCGGTCGGTGGGTATTATTGGGCTGCCGAAGTAATTCAAGAGGGACGAACAGTGAGCACCACAAATCAAGGCTCCGTACAAGGGGCAAGTCATGCGCTGAAAGTCATGATCATCGATGACAGCAAAACTATACGTCGTACCGCCGAGAACTTGTTACAAAAATCGGGGTATGTTGTCATTACCGCGAATGATGGGTTTGAGGCATTGGCGAAGATCGTTACCCATAGGCCCGACATCATTTTTGTTGACGTGATGATGCCGCGCCTGGATGGCTATCAAACTTGTGCGTTAATTAAGCACAATCAAGAATTCAAGCGCACCCCCGTGATTATGCTCACCAGTAAAGATGGCCTTTTTGATCGTGCGCGAGGGCGCCTGGCGGGGTCGGATCAATACCTGACAAAGCCTTTCACGCGTGAGGATTTGATAGATACCATCGCCAGATACACCCAGCAAACGGAAGAAGCGGCGCACTAACGTGAACGGCATTAGCCATGTCAAAAAAAAACGGATCTCAGCATGCAGGAGCATATATGGATAGTCGCAACCCAGTAGCGATTTTGCGTGACCTTGAACTCAAAGGCCATCAAGGTACGCAAGTGGTGTTGCCAGAGGCGCAACCCGTCACCGGGTTGTCGGGGTTGGCGTTTTGCATAGGTGGTGAACGATTGTTTATCCCTTTGGATGAATTAAAAGAGGTTTACAGCTATGCACGTCATCCTAAACCGACCTTAGTGCCTAATGCGAAGTCTTGGCTGGTCGGCATGAGCAGCCTGCGTGGGCAACTGCTTGCGGTGGTCGATTTGGCGCAATTTTTAGAATTAGGGCGCGCAAACGGAAGGCGTATAGGGCGCGTATTGGTGGCTAAGCATCCGCGTGCCGCCGCAGGGTTGTTAGTGGATGAAGTTACCGGTTTGCGTCATTTTACTTCGTTGCAAAAGGCGCATAAAGGCCCGGCGTTTAAGGGTCGGGTGGCGAATTTCCTAAACGAAGTTTACCATCAAGATGGTCATTATTGGGGTAGTCTGAGTGTCTATAAATTGGTGCAACACCCAGAATTTAGCTCGGCGATTGAATAGGTTTGTAATCGAACTACGTAGTTTTCGCCGATATCCTATTTTATTAATTCGCCATCAATGTCAGTCCACAGAACTGTCCCCACCCGCTTCGCAGTGGGTGGTGGAGCGGGCCCTGGGGCGTGAGATTATTTTTGATGCTGGTTTAATAATAATCGATAAGATCAACTAGGGTGTTATCGCAAGTGATTGATGAACCCTTTTTACAGGACTTTAGACGTGCAGCGACGCTAGGTGCCGGTCGGCCGATTATATTGTTAATCGGTACCCTTGTGTTGTTAATTGTGTTGATGGTCGCGGCGTTCAGCTATGTGGCGGTGCGTAGCGGGCAAGAAAAAGAATATATTAATCTCGCCTCGCGCCAGCGTGTCGCCGCATTGCAAATGGTCGCACTATCCACTGAATCCTTACGTGCGAAGCCCCAAGCCTATATCACGCTTAAAGTGCGTCGGGACCAATTTGACGCCACATTAAAAGCGCTACGCGAGGGCGATGCTGCGCAGAGTCTGCCCGCGTCACCGGATTCGGTTGCCGCAGAGCTCGCGGCAATCACCACGCAGTGGAATGATTTTCGTGAAAATGTAGATACTGTGTTACGCGCGGAATCCGTGGTGCGTTTGATGACAGATTTATTGCGCATGCTTAACAGCAGCGTGCCGCAATTGCAAAATATTACCGCTGACGCAAATACGGCGGGCGTGGCGCAGACGGAAGTTTTTACCGGTCGACAGGCGATTCTCGCCCAGCGTATTGCAGGGCATATTAATCAGATTATGCAAACCGGGATGCAGAGCGGGGGGCTGGGCGAATTATTTTTACGCGATTTAAGCGAGTTCGAAAATTCATTGAGTAGGCAACTGGGTGTGACAGGAGGTAATTTAACCGCACGTACTAAAATCCAGGAAATACACCATCGATTTTCCGATATTCACGGTCAAGTGGATCGCATACGTGAAAAATTGCCGGATCTTATCAAGGCGCAACGCGCCGGTAATAATCTGTTGGTAAATGTTGATCCCCTTGTGGATGAAATTTCGCAGCTGGTGGACAACTATGATGCCCTGGAAAAAAAATCACACGCATTCGCTTGGCTTGGTTACGGGCTAGGGGTG
>JAOUGF010000413.1 GCA_029857925.1 Gammaproteobacteria bacterium | reverse complement strand
ACAAGGTTGCATTGCAAGTGGTGTAGATTTTTTTTAGTAGAGGTGTTGTTATGTTTAAGCAAATCGTGTTGTTAGGCGCCTTGGCGGTATCGGGTGCGGCTTTGGCGGATGAGAGTAAGGTGCATCTAAAGGATGGCGCAGGCAAGGATGTCGTTCTTGCGAAATGCACTATTTGTCATAGCCCGGACTATATCTCGATGAACTCTGTGTTTCAAGATAAGAAAGGCTGGGAAGGCACAGTTAACAAGATGGTGAAGGTCATGGGTGCGCCGGTGAACGAGCAAGAGTTCTCGCAAATTGTCGATTACTTGACCAAATACTACGGCAAAGAATAGTACTGCGGTTCATTCTGACATTGAAGGCGTTGGCGGCATGTGTGCCGACAGCGCCTTTTTGTTTTTGGCTATGCGATCAGTTTGTATTTGATCCCCTGCACACTTAAAAAATCTTGCGCGGCGGGGCCGTGCAAGATCGCCAAAGTCGTGTACATACCCGCCTCCAGACAGGTCGATGCGGCCACAGTCACGGAGCGTGGTGCGCCCTCTACCGGCCAGCCCGTACGCGGATCGAGGATATGGCCATAGCGCACGCCATTGAGGACAATACAGCGTCGTGTATCGCCACTGGTCGCGACGGCGCCGGTGTTGAGCCACCAGGTCTCGTCGATGGCTTGTCCAGGTGCTTCAGGATCTTCAATATTGACGCGCCATCCGCCCCCAGCGCGCAACGGCGCAGTGGCATAGAGGTCGCCCCCAAAATTGATTAAGACCGGAGTTCGGGTGCGTTCGCGTATGCGTTGCGCGACGCGATCCACGGCGTACTCCTTGCCCAGTCCGCCCAAGTCTATCTCCATCCCCAGTGGTAGATTGATCCAAGGTTTGTTCCATGCCACTTTTTGCCAGCCCACGCGTGCCAACGTCTCTAATAACGCGTGAGGATCGGGTAAACGATTCTGTCCCTCAAAATGCCACATTTGGCGCAACACCCCGGAGGTGATGTCAAAGCGACCCCCGCTTAAACGAAAACAAGTTGCGGCAAAGTCGAGAATATATGCGGTTTCGGAATCAACCTCGGTAGATTTACCGCGCTGACGATGAATATCTGCAACTACACTGTCCTCGCGGTACCGGCTATATTTTCCTTCAATACGGCGGGCCTCACGCTGCGCCATCTGGATCAACGCACGTGCCTCGGGTTCGTGATCGGTATCCACCCAAACCTCGCAAGGGCTGCCCATCGCGCGAAATTGGCCCAACCAAATCCCTTGGCACTGTTCTATGTGAAGTTCTTCACTCACTGCAAGCATCTGATCTAAGAGCCCTCCACGGCCGCTTTGATTTTTTTCTCCAAGGCAGCGGTATCTTGATCGCGGAAGCCCTGGTGTTTATAAATAATATTACCCTTTTTGTCGATCAAAAAGGAACTTGGCATCCCTTTTACTTGGTACGCGTCTGCGGTGCCGCCCGTCGGATCGAATGCGATGGTAAATTGAGCCGGGGTTTCTTTTAAAAAGCCGTCGGCGAGTGCGCGTTCTTTGTCCAGATTGATTCCCACGACGATCAGTCCTTTTTTGCCGTAGCGGCTGGACATTTGATTTAGCCATGGGAAGGATTTGCGGCAGGGGCCGCACCAGGAGGCCCAAAAATCGACATAAACTACTTTGCCGCGCAGCAGGTTTAGGTTGACTGCACCATTCTGGCCGGCCAATTTGAAGTCGGGGGCGGATTCTGCAAAGGCCGCAGAAGTCGCCAGGCTCAACATTATTACCAATAGTGCTCGCTTCATTTACAGATGCTTCCTTTTCATAGGTTGAAGGTAGTGATATCGGCGTGGTGCTTAGTATGTGTACCGATGCAAGCCACCCAAGGGGAGGCGGCATTGGGGCCGTATAGCGCAGAAATGAGGGATACGGCGGAAAGCGTATTCTGCCAATTTTTACCAGGAATGGAAACCGCCTGAGCTGATAATTCCTGAATAATTTTTGTCCCAGGCTGTCTACCATTGTGGATATAATGATTTAGATTGTGCGAACATTCGCGTAAACGGGGTGATAAATGCAGTCAGGTGTTGTAGTCATTGGTATCGGAGAAATCGGGGCGGTGATCGCGCGCGGTTTTTTACGCCTGGGTCTGCCAGTCTTTCCGGTGGTGCGTGCCGCATCCATGGCGCAATGCGCACGCGATTGGCCTTTGCCTATGGTCGTGGTGGTGGCAACCGGGGAGGCGGAGCTTCCAGCGGTGTTGCAGTCCTTGCCCTTGACATGGCGCGACCGTATCGTGTTATTGCAGAATGAATTGCTGCCCCGTGACTGGGCCGCCGCTGCGCTCACGCAACCCACCGTCGTCAGTCTTTGGTTTGAAAAAAAGAAAGGCCAAGATGTTAAGGTGTTGCTGTCCAGCCCGGTGTGGGGGCCGCACGGTGAGCTCGTGGTGCAGGCATTGACGGCATTGGGTATCCCGGCCCATCGGGTGACGGATGCATCCGATATGCTGTACGAATTGGTGCGTAAGAACGTCTATATACTGACTACCAATATCGCGGGACTGGTTTGTGGAGGGGACGTGACGTATTTATGGACGCAACACCGTGCCTTGGCCGAACGTGTGGCGAATGAGATCATGGATGTACAGGCGTATTTGAGTGCCAGCGCACTGGATCGTGTGCAATTGTTGCGCGGGCTGGAAGAAGGTATTCAGGGCGACCCCCGTCATGGGTGCCAGGGCCGTAGTGCACCACAGCGCCTAATACGCTTGTTACGCTATGCCGATGAGGCACACCTGGCGGTTCCTACCCTGCGCGAAATCCACGCAACTTGCGTTTTAAAAAAGGTAGAGGGGATAAAATGACGGCCGTGGGACATACAATTGTGACCTTGGAATTAGGTCCGATGGAAAACTTTGTATACCTGGTAATTGATAACGCCACCCGGCGCGCGGCGGTCGTTGATCCAGCTTGGGAGGTAGAACGCATTGTAGCGGCGGCCCGCATGCA
>JAOUGF010000412.1 GCA_029857925.1 Gammaproteobacteria bacterium | reverse complement strand
CCGCCCAACTCATAACCCGCCGGGGCCAATACCGCCTTCGACAATTCATAGGTACCCAGCGCGCCCCCGGCAACCACCGACAGCGTCGCGCCCCCGACGGCAACGGTCGCTGCAGCGGTCTTGCCGACCACTTGGGTTGTCGCCTCGGCGGCGCTGCCGCCCGCGATCGCCAGGCCGCCTTCTATGCCCTTCGCGCCCCCCGCCACAACACCGACGGTCGTGCCTATGCCCGCGACACCCAACGCAGCGAGCGGGGCGCCGACATACTGCACCGTTTTACCGGCGGCGTAACCACCGACCGCGGTGGTCGCACCGAGTGCTTGTCCACCCGTAAAGCTGCCTGCAGCGATTGCGGTGTCCAGCGCCAGCTTGCCGGTCGTAAGTGCCTCGCTGCCGATGAATTCTGCGGCACCATAAAGACCGACCAATGCGGCGGTGGCGGTAGGCGCGACGATGTCGTAGGCCGTGCCGGCGCTGTTGAGCGTCACCTCAACCGCGATATTGGCGACCGCAACGCCCTCATTGACGGTGATCAGTGCCGGAAACGCCACGGCATTCACGGCGACATAGCCCAACGACGCGGCACCGATTTTACCGATCGGTTTGACGCTGGCCTCCCACAATAACCCTTGCAAAACCCAGCGCAGGGATTTTAGCATCGCCAACGTGTAGCCGATGTCTTGCGCACCCGACGTCAATTCGGTGTGTGCATTTTGAAACGCGGATTTCACGTCACTGCCGTAATTCGTGGTCGTCTCCACCAGAATATTAGTTAATGGCGCCGACGTTTCGCTACGCCATTGCGCAGAGCGCTGAAAGGCGTCGCTGAATTGGGTCAGTGACGCGCTGTGTGCGATGTCCGTGACGCGTTTGTCTATTTTCGCCGGTACGGCGGCATAGCCGGTAATAAATCGTTCGGCGGCATACTGGGCGCGCCTTTGCGCGCGTGTTACCCCTTTTTTCGCGTCAGATCCGGCGTCGTCGATACCCTCATGTAGCGTGCGTGTGGCAAACTTCTGGGTCTTTTGGCGCACGTTTTTCCCGCTCGTCAGCGCGTCTTCCGCGATGCCTTTGCCCGCTTTTTGGGTGGCATCGTAGGCCGTAGACGCGAATTCAATAGACGCGCCGGTGATCGCGCGCGTGGTACCGGGGGCCTCTGCCGCATAGCGTGCGCCGCGCAACGTAAATTCGCGTGCGCCACCTGCGGTGGCATTGGTTTCTGTATTAATTTGTTGCGCGATAGACAGGCTTTTATCGACGCCTAATTTGGCGAAATCGACCGACTCGCGCGCATGTTGTATCGATAATTGAAACGACTGCGCGGCGCGCACACCCGCCAATTCCAAGGCCAGATCAAGCGCGCTGGGGCCGGGCGGGATCAGATGCATCGTGGTGGCAGGCACTTGGAATGCGCCGTTGTTATACAGGCTTACATGGCCTTCCTTAATCAGTTTTTTGGTGTTTTGCAGCGGGTCTTGTGTGGGGGTCTGAGCGCAGCCTTGCGCCAACAAAATGAGTATCCCGGCAAAAAAATTCGTCGCGCCGCGCCGCCCCCTAACGCCCCCTCGCGCAAGGGCTACGGTTTTTGCTGGAGACGGTTTTTGGTGTCTAGCGAAAAAGATTTCGCCCCCGGTGTTGCTGACAACGCGAGATTTTCGGTGATTAAAAAGGTGGCTCATGGTGGTGTCCCCACGCGTAAATCTTCAGGCAATTTTTCCAGCACCTCTTGTATGACGGCGGGGTCTTCACTGAGGGTTTCCACTTTAACGCCGGGCGTGTCCCCCAGCGCGCGCATATCCACCACGCTGCCCACGGGCAGGCTTTGCACCGACAAGGAATGAGTTTGTGAATTCGCCTGCCACCGCACCTCACCGCGGGCCGTGGCAAGCACCAGACGCGGGCCATCCCAGGCCAGAAATACCACGCTGTTGGCGGCCCCTAACGCCAATTGCGTGGGTAAGGCCGTCAGCGCGTTATAGCCCAGCGCGACCCCTGCTTGGACTTGGTTCAGCGTGACCTTGGTGGCACCACCGGCGATGTCGGTGCTCACCAGGGCGGCATATTCCACCGTGTGTGCACCGCCTTGCACGAGGGTATGCCCGGCGCCGACCAGCGGCGCGGCAGCGGTGACCGCCACTTGGTTGACCGCCCCCAAGGTGCCGCCCACCAAATAGGACGCCGGTACTGCGCCGTATGACAACAGTGACAATCCCGCCAACAGGCCGCCTTCAATCGTCGGTGAAACCAAGCTCACGCCCATCGCCGTGGTGTAATACAAACTCAACCCCAAGGATTGTATAGTGCGACCGCTGACGATAAAGACGCCGGCGGTAGGCAGAAAGACCACTTCCGCGACCGTTTTGGCCGTCGCCTCACCGCCTTGCACGACGCTGCGCGTAGCGGGTTTTATTAAACCGCTATACGCCACCTTCAGGTAACCCACGAGGATATCGCCCAACGCGGTGAGACTATTGCCGCGTGTGCCGGATTGTTGATAGGCCGACGCAAAGGCAACGGCGGCCTCAGCATAGGCCTCTGCCCACTTGCCCTCTATGCGAGAGGATGCCGCCGCCTTCGCTTGGTGCGCAAGCGCGCCTAGATTGTGGAAATCGCTGCTTAAATCGCTGAAGTATTTTCCCGGCAATGCGGAAAGCGCGTTGCGATCGGACTGTGTGCGTTGCACCAAACTAAGATTGCCACGGATAAGCGTATGCCAGGCTTCGTTCATGGCCTCCCCGCCTATCTCCCAGGCGGCCTCCGCCGTCGCGTGCGTGGTAGCAAATGTCTTTTTTGTAATTTCAGTGCCGGTGGAAAACAGTGTGGTGCCGCTTTGCACACCTGCCTCACCCGCCTGCGCTAAGTCTTTGCCCAACGTCTTGGTGCGGGCGGCGAGTGATCCCTGCAGCTGCGCCATCGCCTGGCCGGTCGCAACAATGGCGTGTTCTTTTGAGTAGCGCAGCGCGCTTTCGGTAGAGCTGACGATAAACCAGCCCTC
>JAOUGF010000411.1 GCA_029857925.1 Gammaproteobacteria bacterium | reverse complement strand
GCGTGACATCAGATAAGAATGACTATGAGATTTTGATATTTGAGAAATCAAAAGTGGCGGCTTTGTGCTTTCATGATGTTATGAATCAAGATGTTGTTCATTCTTGCATGATAGTGAGAGAAGGTAGGTTGTTTGATAATTTTTGTAAACTATATGAGAAAGTTTGGAATCGGGATATTTTAATGGAGATAGACTTTTCGAATGGTCAAAATTATGTAGACAAACAAGTGGAACAATTGAAATCTATGGAACCAATCGAAGCACTAACAAAAGAACGTTCGGATATTGACAGCATTGTCCGCGAATCTAACTTGAGAATTAAAGCGTGTGAAACAATGCTAAAAAAATGATCATAACATGGTGTACAATCGGCGTCAGGAGTCGACACTTGTCTCTATTTGACTAACTTTAATGATTGACACCGTTCACCCTTGCGTTTAGCAAAGATGTGCTAAAATCATTTGAATTAAAAGGTTGATTTCGATCCCGCTCGTTGCGTTATTACAAGAAACAACGATGATTGAAGACACGCTTGCAAATGAAATTGCGATGAGAGTATTGAATAGGTATATCCGCTCGGCGGTTCTTGGTCTGCAATACATCGTCGTAACCGCTGATAAGGCGCTCATTGAGTATGCCGGTGGCTGGGCTGACATTCAAGGGCAAGAAGCGATGACCCTCGATACCACGAAGATGGCGTACTCGATTACTAAGATCTTCACCGATATCGCGATCCTGTAATTAGATGAGCGGAGGTAGTAATGCCTAGACGACGCAATTTACAATAATTCTCGAACAATCCCTATCACGGTAATGGCATTACCTTACGTCAACTTCTCGATCACATTTCCGGAATTCCTAAACCGAATCCTCTTCGATGGGTACATTTGGCGCAAGAGCATACAACTTTCATTGCAGCGGAGGCACTTGATACGGTGCTGCGCGAAAACCCTGTACTTGCGTTTTCCCCGGAAAAGAAATTCCTCTACTCTAATATCGGTTACTAGCTTTTGGAAAAGGTAGTCGAACAGGTGGCGGGGCAATCGTATCCAGCCGCTTGGACTTACTGCGATCGAGATAGATTTTGCAGCGCAATATCAGATGTTGTGTGCGTTATGCGCGTAGTATTCCTCTGCATGAGTCTTCGCTTTGAATATGATCGGGAATGGCGCACGCAACGTCCCTGCATTGCTACGATAGGGCGGCCGTGCATCTGAGCGTTACGCGGTCAAATGATTTCACACCACGAGAGAAGAATGAGAATTATATGAAAACAGGCGTATGTGATATCCAAACGTCGAGGTTATCTTATAGGCTTTATGGCGACGAATCAAATCCGCTGGTCATTGTTGAAACGGCATTGGCAAATTGTAGTGCAGAATGGTGGCACCTAGCCGAAGTGTGGTCGAAAAAATTCTGTGTCTTGCTGTATGACAGGGCGGGTTACGGCTCAAGTTCCACGTCCACATTACTTAGAACGCCTATGAATATAGCCAAGGAACTTGGTGAACTGCTAAACGCGTTAGAAATTAGTAAAAAAGCAGTCCTGATAGGACATTCGATGGGAGGTCTCTATGCGCAGCAATTCGCCCGACTATTCCCCGGGAGAATACATGCGCTTATTTTGTTAGACCCAGTTTCTGCAAATAGTCATATTTTACAACAACAACTAAGCGACAAAGAGTATGATCAAAGCGGCATCGACAAGGGCAGGAATCTTAGGTTAGGATGGTTGATCTCAAGTCTGAGGTTGGGGTTTCTTTTTAAACCGCTATTAAGAAAGGCCCCTCCTTTCTATTATTACGATAATTTTACAAAGGAAGCAGAAGACTGCATTCTAAATCATTTAACGCAACGAAAAATGTATCGCAGTGCACTGTCAGAATATCAATGCCTTACGCCGGACAGTACGGGTACCGCGTCATTGGGGGAGAAAGGTGATTTTCCGAATGTGCCGATCTATTTAATTTGCCATGACCCTGAAATTATGATAGCGGAAATTGTGGCGTATGGCGGGGCTAACATTGTGACCGCTGCGAAGATAGATCACCTGTGGATATCCTTGATGAAGGAATATCTTAGTTTTTCTGAAAAGGCACAATATCGACAAGCCCACAAGAGTGGGCATTTCATCCATTTGAGCGATCCAAATATTTTATGGGAAACGTTACTTAGTATAAAATATTGAATTTCAAGTGAGGCTATGATGGAAGGCCACTGGCCAGCAAAGTGTGCGGCGAAAGGAGGAGTTTCTTCTCCAATTTAGAAATCCAACCTGATAGTTTAAGTTGGCGTTGAAGAAAGAAGCGTAAAATGTAGTGTCACTAAACGCATCGCGCTTAATCAAGTATCCCAAATGAGGTATCAAATGAAAATCATTAGGAGAATTAGTATTCAGTTGGCCGCCACCCTGATGTTGGTGATATTGTTATGCGTGGTGGTGTTTCATTTGTTGGTTATTGTCGGCGCAATTCCTTATAGCATTGTATGGGGTGGTCGTTTAGAAAGTGCATCACAAATGTATTTGTTTGAGACGGTATCAATCACAATCAATCTGACGGTCATCGCCATCGTCGGTATGAAGGTGGGGTATCTAAAGGCCTTTATACCCGAAAGGGCAATAATTGTTTTACTTTGGGTGTTGACAATACTGTTCGCGCTTAACACCTTAGGTAATATATTTTCGAAAACCACGTTAGAGACGTTCTTGTTTACTCCGCTGACATTTATAAGTTCCGTTCTTTGTTACAGATTGGCGATTGAACGCTAGTTTTATGTTATGGCGTGCAGGCTATGATTTGTTTGTTACCCTGCTAAGCCTGTTCGCAATCTTCTTGAAAGTGTTGTTAAAAAAATCTTCGCTAGTATAGTTGCATACAAAGGAAATCTGCTGATGCCGAGCAGTGAATGCAGTTTTATAGGATACAGGTTTCAGCAGGAGTTTCACATTCCGGTGTTACCCGCGCAGACCATGCATTTAGAGGCCAAAGCAATGGGAC
>JAOUGF010000410.1 GCA_029857925.1 Gammaproteobacteria bacterium | reverse complement strand
TCGAGGTGCGCATGGTACGCGGTACGACCAGCGCCCGCATCCCCAAGGTGTTTGGACGCGGTTCCACCGCCCGCGCGGATTTTAAAGCGATCATCAATCATCCTTTATTTTCCAGCATCAGCCCGGCGAACCAGGCAAGCGCGTACGCCTGGCTGGCGGTGCTGACAGCGCGCGAAAACGACACGTCGAATTCCCAGGCGTATTTGCAAAAGGCCCGGCTCGCGAATGCCGACACCGCCAACACAATATGGACGCGCTACCAATGAGCGGGACGACTTCAACTGCAATATCCGGTCGCGGGTTATATAAAACCCATCAACGCGGCGACACGCGGGTACAGGCGCTCAATAACGTCAATATCGATGTCGCGGCCGGAGATTTTATCGCGATTTGCGGGCCGTCGGGGAGCGGCAAAAGTTCGCTGTTAAATGTACTCGGCTTGTTAGACCCGCCGGGTGCGGGTGAGATAACGCTTGCCGACAAGCCTGTGGCGTTAAACGATGAGCGCGCGCTTGAACAGCTTCGACGCGACCATCTTGGGTTTATTTTTCAAAATTTTAATCTGGTTCCGGTGTTGTCGGCCGTGGAGAACGTGGAGTTGCCTTTGTATCCTTCGCCCCTCTCCGCGCGTGAACGTCGCCAGCGTGCATTAGAAGTACTGCATGCCGTGGGTTTGGCGGAGCGTGTGAATAACCGGCCCAACCAATTATCCGGCGGACAGCAACAGCGCGTTGCGGTCGCGCGTGCCTTGGTGCGCAAACCGTTATTGGTGCTGGCGGACGAACCCACCGCAAACTTAGATGGCGCTACCACAGAGGATCTGATCGATCTAATGGTAAGACTTACAGACGATCTCGGCACCACCTTTGTGATAGCGACACACGATCCGCGCGTCATCAAACGCGCGCGCATGGTATACACATTAAGCGACGGAGTTTTGTATTCATGAAATGGTTAGCATTTGCCTATCGCAATGTTTTGCGTAACAAGCGTCGCACCTTGCTTTCAGTTCTAATTTTCTCAGCGGGGACGGCAGCGATATTGTCGGCCACAGGTTTCGTAAGCGCTTCTTTTCACGGCTTGCGTGAAGCGACGATCGCCGGGCAATTGGGTCACATTCAAATCGGCGCCAAAGGGCAATTTTCAGGCTTCGAAAAGACACCGATGGAAAACGGTATGAGCAAACAACAGGCGGGTGCCGCGATGGCGGGCGCCGCCGCGCTTCCTGGGGTGCGCTTCAGCATGCAACGTGTATTGTTTGAGGGGCTCATCGCCGCCGGGGATCGCACTTTGGCGGTTGTCGGAAGTGGTGTTGAACCGGAACAGGAGACGCGTCTTGCAGGTGTATTTGCCGCCATAGTAGACGGTGACAGCCTGCCGGTCAGCAGTGAAACCGATCAAAACAAGGTCATTATTGCGGTCGATCTGGCGCGCGCACTCGGGGTAAAAGCGGGCGACCGTGTGACCGTATTGGCCACCACGGAAAGAGGAGTGCTAAACGCCATTGACCTGACCGTATCCGGTATATATCGCACCGGTATACCCGAATTAGACCGGCGTGCAGTGATGATGCCGCTGACCACTACACAAAGTTTATTGGACACTCAGCGCGTGTCGCGCGTCGTCGTGGTACTCAATGATACCGCGCGCACCGACGCCGTCGCGACGGGCCTGCACACGCGCCTTGCGGATTTGGACATAAAACGTTGGATAGATTTGGCGCCGTTTTATCAACAGGTGGTCACCCTGTACAGTAATATTTTCGGTGTGCTCGGCGCGATTATCCTCATCGTGGTGTTGCTGTCGGTATCAAATGCGATGCTGATGAGCTTATTCGAACGCATAAGAGAACAGGGGACGTTGCGCGCGTTTGGCATTCCTGCGCAACGCATACGCCAGAATTTTCTGATGGAAGGCGGCATCGTGGGCATGATCGGCGGCGTTTCCGGCTTGTTGCTCGCAATTGTTTTGGCATTAGGAATCAATTTTTCCGGCATTGAGATGCCGCCACCCCCGGGACGCACCACGTCTTATCCGTTATTAATATTTGTCGAACCCACGGCCTATGGACTGACGTTATTGGGGATGGTCATTGTCGGCGTGCTAGCAGCGGCGCTTTCGTTGGTATCCTCCAGACGTATGACGATACTCGAACAGTTGAATCACAATTAATCATAGGAGACTTCAATTATGCGTATATTGCCTGACTCAACGCGAATCCGCAGTGTCCTCGCGATCACGGCGTTCACAATAAATTCGGTATACGCCGCGCCGCCAGACGCACAGACGCTGGTCAAACGCGCGGATGAATTCCGACAATTATATTCCGCAGCCATTATGGATGTCCGCCTGGTGCAGTTTCATGGTGAGAAATCCGAGCGTGAAAGCCATTTGAAAGTGGCCGTGCAAGGCTCGGACAAATCGTTAATCCGCGTCATCGAGGGCGCGGACGCCGGTCAACACATGCTGATGACCAACGAAGGTCTTTGGATAAAACTTCCGCGCAGCACGCGTACCGTGCGGATTACACCGATGCAACGGCTATTGGGTGAGGCATCGGTCGGCGATATCGGTCGCATGCGCTGGCAGGACGACTACACCGCAGAGTATGGAACAAATGCCGAAATCGAGTTGGCGGGTGAGGCCGCATGGCTGTTAGAACTCACCGCAAAATCCGATATGGCGGTTTATCCCCATATTCAATTGGCGGTCTCTCGCGCGAATGCGCGTCCGATAGAAGCAACGTTTTTTTTGAAAAGCGGAAAAAGCTTTAAGTCGGTGACGTTCGATAAGCCGGTGACGATTAATGATCGTTTGGGGGTTAAGCGTATGGTGTTCAAGGATCTCATACGACCGGAGAATCGTACCGAAATGGTGATGGAACAGACGCTGCCAAAGGCGCTAAGCAAGCAAATGTACGCGTTGGAGTCATTAGGGGAATGGCGGTGATTTGTTACAACATCTTTCCGCACAAAATACGCGTTGTCGCAATTTGTTGCGCGGC
>JAOUGF010000409.1 GCA_029857925.1 Gammaproteobacteria bacterium | reverse complement strand
CGGTGGTATCGCCTTCCGCTGCGACTCCGCCCACGACCACGCCGACGTTACCCGCACGAATACCGGGAGTAATGTCGCCGGACGGTACATTAACAGTACCGGGACTGAGCATACCGGATCCCCCGACAACACAAACCGCTCTACCGTCAGCGCCCCCGTCCGTCGCGTCTACAGCGGAGCCTTTCACCAAGCGCCTGACTCAAGCACCGTTGGATCTAGTATTATTGGTTGATCTGTCGCCCTATAATCTGGCGGTCGTGACCCCCGCATTACGTTTGCGTACCGCCCATGCGCTGATAAGCCAGTTGCGTGCAATGGATCGCGTACAAGTGATCGGTTACACGGACAAAGGCATCGCCTACTCAGAGTTAACACCCCTAGACACCCCGGCGCAACGTAACGCCGTACGCGATATCTTATCCGCACTCCCCACCGCCGCCACCCAGCCCTTTCTTTCCAAGGCGTTGCAACAGGCCCATGCCACCTTTACCGCGCACCGTGAGAATACGCGCAACCAACTCATCGCGCTGATAGGTGAAGGGGGTCTCCCGGTGGGTGATAACCCTAAGGCACTGCACAAGACGCGTAAGGCCCTTGCAGAATATCTACCGGCGTTAGCGCGTCAAGGCATACGCATCTATCCGATTACACACAGCGAAAACGCCAATCTGCCATTACTCAAGGTATTGGCGCGCGACAGCGGTGGTCGTGTGATCCCGGTGGATCACTACCAGTCACATACAAAAAAGGCCCTTGCCCAAATGTTGGCCGATAATCGGGCGTTGCACATTAACAAAACGACCGAACAGTTATTTGATATCGCGCAAGATTATGAAAATTTTCTGATCCTCGCAAACAAGCAAACTGCGGATAGCAGGTATACACTTACCACGCCTAAAGGGGAACATTTGTTACAACAAAATCTCCCTACGCAACACCGCTGGCTGACCAATGAAACCTATGATTTGATTGCCCTGCACCATCCACCGCTCGGGACTTGGAAACTCAGCAATACTACCGCACAAGGGGAAACGCGCTTTTTTCAAACCTTGAAGCTGCATCATAATATTCTGACCACGACACTGCCTCAGGGGATTGATTTCGTATTTGAGGCGTGGTTGACCGACGATCAGGGTCATGCCCTGCCTGCCGAAATTCTCGATTATTTTATCGTTCAAGTGAGCATCACCGCGCCCGACACCACACAACCAACGCAAGTCCTGGCGCGCCGTGATAAAGAGAGCAAAGACAAATTTCACACCGTGCTGCCAATGACGAAGAGTGGTATCAACCAACTCTCGCTCGTCGCCGAGAGCCCCGTGGCCGCGCTTTCCAGTCAACTGACGCTCGATATCACCGCCAATATGTTTCCACAGGCACCCACTGCGGCGGCCGAGCAATCGACACCCTTGGCGCACGAGAAAGATCCATCTGCGACGGAACCGCATCCGCCCTCCAAGACCGTCACTCAAGTCGTGACAGGCGTTTTGCTCGATACGTTGGAGACGATACGCCAAAAATTAGAACCCTTACTCCATCAAGGCATGGAATATACGCAGGAAACACTGTTACCTAAGGCCACCGACTACGCGCAAAATACCTTACTACCGAAATTAAACGAGTCTGTGGCAGGCGTGGTCCCTCAACACCAGGCGTTACTCCAACACCCGGACGCAAAGTGGTGGGGCGGCGGCGGACTCGCAGGATTATTGTCACTACTGTTATTGCGGCGTTGGCTGCGCAAACGCAAGAACGCTGCAACCACTGCGGATGATGGTGACATGGATTACGCTGATATCGACACGCCTGCAATAGGCACGGGAGACGCACCAACCTTACCAGATGACACGAATGCGTCTGTCGACTCAACCACTAGCAATACAGACGATGCGCGGTTTAACGAAGGTGGGCAATTCCAACTCGATCAACCCGCGCAAGCCCCGATCAGCCCAAATGACGGCATGGCCGAATTAGAAGAAAACGTGCGCTTAAATCCCTCGTAATCACCCTCAAATTGCGCTATAAATTGCAATACACTTTACTTACCAGACCATTACCCTCCGTGTGCATGGATTTTGCTGGTTTTCGTACGGTGTAGTGCTCACTGCGAAATTCGACGATCTACGACATGGAGATCACCTATGCTGGACGCGCTTATAGACTTAGTCTAATATCCAGAAACTCTTTGTAAATTTTTGTTTTTTTGTATCGAGGAAACCCCATGCAAGCCCCATTGTTGTTGATGATGTATCGCTACTTCGTCGTCACCGCGCTCGCGGTCCTCCCGCAGGTGAGCTTGGGATTAGAGGCACTACCCTCGCAACCCCCTATTCCCAGAGACAATCCACTATCGGCGGCCAAAATTGAATTGGGGAAAATGCTATTTTTTGACACGCGTATGTCGTGGGATGGCACCGTTTCCTGCAACACCTGTCACAATGTGATGGGTAGCGGCACCGATAATCGCCCGGTTTCGGTCGGTATCTCCGCGCAAAAAGGTACGCGCTCCGCACCAACCGTGTGGAATGCCGCCTTTTTAACCTCCCAGTTTTGGGACGGCCGCGCGCTTTCATTGGAAGACCAGGCCAAGGCCCCCATCCTGAACCCCGTCATGATGGGCATGCCCGACCAAGATTATGTGGTTAAACGTCTGCGTGCGATCCCGGAATACCAACAGAAATTCTCCCAAGCCTTTGGCGGTCGTGATGCAGTGACGTTTGATAATATTGCGCGCGCGATCGCCACCTACGAACGTACGCTGATCACCCCGAACAGCGCGTTTGACCGGTATCTAAAAGGCGATAAAAACGCTTTGTCGCGCCAGGCCTTAAGCGGCCTGAAATTGGTGGAAGAAACAGGCTGCACGGCATGCCACAATGGCGTCAATTTTGCGGGCCCAGACACCCAAAACGGTGAAGGATTTTTGCAGAAATTTCCGATCTATCTCGATAACAAATATGTCAAGCAATACGATTTATTGAGTGACCAAGGACGCTTTAACCTCAC
>JAOUGF010000408.1 GCA_029857925.1 Gammaproteobacteria bacterium | reverse complement strand
CTCGTCAAGACTGGGTGGGCTACAAGCAGGGCTACAAGGATAAGTCCGCAGCCATAGCGGCAGTGCGCATACTGGAATTAGACCCAATGTTCCCGCCTTGGAAGGCCTATTACGACCAGATGAGAAAACCCGGTGAACAATGGATGATGGGCGAAGCATTTTTTGGGCACAACAAACCCTGTACTTGGCACACGAACCAATTGGTGAGATTGAATATCCCGAATTAGCGGTGTGAAAAACTATTTTTTTGAGGATGAGAAATGGCGGCTACAACAACCACAATTGCGAATAGAACTAAACTAACGAACTATATTCAGCAAAATGATTAGTTTATTTTTTACCGTCTAGCAAAGGAGTTGTGTGTATGCTGAAGTTACCAAAGGGTAAAAAAGGATGGACAAAGGCGATCTTCTTGACGACGCTCGTCGGCCTGACGTTGTTGATATTGGTGCGGTGTGTCGATTGGGACGACGATGGGACGCCTCTCGAAGATCGATTGGTCAAGATTGAACTGGGCGGTCAACGATTCAATGTGCCAGTAAGGTATATGTACGGCGAGACCGTCGCAAAATGGAACACCTGGCGTAAACCAAAAAAAGGGCGCACTCATGTGGATTATTTGAACGTGAGTTTGCTAACCCCGAAATTGTTTCCCTATTACGCGCAGGACGACGCGCGGTGGAAAGTGCTAGGGCACGGTGAGCGCATACAAGTATCGTTTATTAAGTGGAGTTTCTACGATGGTTGGGTGGCGAAGGCGATGGAGTCGGAAGAAAAATCATCAAAAAAAGGTCTTTCGCAAAAGATTGACGACATCCATGGGCTAATTCGGTATGAGAGAAACGATAATTACTATCTGTTTTCAATAGATGAATCCGTGAAAATATATTGTGGCAGGCCAGGGACAGTGCCATTTCCGAGTTGTTCGGTACGATCGGAATACAAAAACGGATTGGGATTTAACTATTACTATAGCGCGCAATATCTTCCGCGATGGCGCGAGATCGATCACAACATTAAGGCTTTATTTGAAAAATTTGGTCAGGCGGCCGAGGCGAGCGAGCGTAGCCTGGGTTGAGCGTTCTTTGCGAAACCCGGGAACAAACGGGCGAGGCGACACCCGCGACGCATAAATGTGTGCTAGATTTTACGAATGTGACCCGGGTTTCACAAAAGGCGTTCTACCCAGGCTACGCTAGCTAGTCAACAACATTGTCGAGACGACTATCACAACAGCATAAGCGGTCGGGCGATTAGTAATTATCATACATACTCGTAGCTGTTGTACCCAAGCACCAAATCTAGGTCGACAGCAACTCCCCATCCGCAGTGACGCTCAACAAACCGTTCGTCGAAAAGTGTAACTCAATAGAGGAATAGTGCTGGTTACGAGAAAACAAATAACTATATTTCTCGACTACTGCATCGGCCTCTGCCTGAGACGAGGCAGCGGCGTACTCTTGGTGAAACGGAATACGTTTTTTTATCTCCGCCCAGTGCGAAGCTAGCGCGTTTATAGAGCGCAGATTTTTCGCCAACGGCGGGTTGTTGTCTAGTGCCTGCTTGAACTGCGATGCGTAAGGGTAATCAGACGGTAACTGCATGTTTCCCTCACTGTCGTATTTTATGCTTGCAGGCGCCGAAGGAATATTATTCTGCGCTAGAAGTTCCTTGAGCTTTGCCGATGCATGAGCGGTAAGCACATCAATATTCCTTTGAGAAGGCAGCAACAGCGGGTGAGCCGTGAGAAACGAAGCGCCCTGACTTTCTTCACTAATGGGTTTGAAATAGTCGTCGAGATCCAAAGGTATTCTGCCATGAGTAGTATCCAATACAGTTTTCGCTGCATTATCTTGCGCTTCACCCGAATTGGATTGAGTGGCCCATAGAGTTCGCGCCGCCGGAGACAATGTTGACGTGTCAACAAGCGACGGAAGAGCACTTGCCGGAGCGGCGAATTGTTGCCTCTCGTGCGGCAAAATAGTTGTGCGACTTAGGGCCGAATAGACGCTAGCAGATTGAATTTTCATATCAGGCTCCTTTGCGCTGTTTTGTACACACTCACAAAACGCAATTGACATGCCACTGAACAGGAATCTGGATCGATTTGTATTACGTGGCATTCGGCAATGAACCCGGCGGGCTAGCGTCTTTTTTGCGTATCCTAACGGATCAACAACGTTTTCATTCAATAACTAGTCTACGAGTAACTATTGTTTTCGTGGCATTGGGGTCACGTGGCATTGGGGTCAGAGTAAAAATTTTTTTGAATGTCTCCTTTCGGGAAACCTGAGCGCTCGCTATTGGCCGGTACCGTCCTATCCCAAATGGCGCCGAGAAGGACTATTTACGCTTCGTTGTTCGTCTCTGGCCGCATATTGAAGCTTGAATAGTTATCGGACCACGCCGTAAATTTTTCTTCGCTTGCTAAGCGGTTCGAAAAGGAGTGGGGTCTTACGGTACGGCTATGCTGTTGAATACGATAGAAACTCAGTGCTCACGCCGAGTAAAAACTCTACTTAAAATGTGTTTTGCTGTCTAGCTTGCTACGCGGCCTCAATACCTTAAGTTGTATACCAGTGAAACCGATAACACGTCCATGTAGTAGGGTTAAAACCCTCAGGGATGGGTTTCGAGATGCCGTTTTACACATATAAAGCCCTTTCCGCGAATGGCGCTTTGGTCAGGGGGAAAGAATCAGCGTCCTCACCCGATGCCCTTAGGGCGTTGTTGAGCGAGCGTGGATTGGTTACGCAACGTATACGCGAGGCTTTTTCATTGCGCGGCAACGGCGGTGCGCACGGCGCAATCAGTGCCGAGCGGCGTTTGGAATTTGCGCGCATGCTGCGTACCTTGCTTGTCGCAGGGCTTACGGTGACAGACGCGTTGGCGGTCATCGCCGAAGAGTCGAATGACACCGAGTTGGTGGACGTCATAAAGCGCACGCTCGATCTTGTGCGCAATGGTAAATCCCTGTCGCAGGCGGGCGCGCAGTCGCCGCAAGCGTT
>JAOUGF010000407.1 GCA_029857925.1 Gammaproteobacteria bacterium | reverse complement strand
GACTCGTCTACGGGCGGAAACGCGGTGCAAAAGGCCGTCACCACCTCGGGGCCGCCCCGCAACAAGCGGTCACGCCACTGTTCCGCCTGGTGGAATCGCCGCGTCCCTTCATTGCGCTGCGCCGCCAACGCATCAAGCGCGTCGCGCAACGGCTGGATATCAAATTCACGCATCAATCTGCCTATGTATTGCATCTGTCTACGCAGGCCTTCATGCGCCGTGATTCGCTTGGCTTGGGTAATCGCCGCGCGGATCTCATCGGGCAACGGCAATTCCGCCAGGCGAGATTCTTTCATTTCCACCAAACGTTTGCCCAAGTCTTGCAGCTCTTCTGCGGCGCGTTTACGCGCGCTTTTACTGGGTGGTCGCGGGGTATTCTCGTCATCATCATTGATATTCATCGAAATTTCTCGGTTTCGCGTTGCGGCGGATGCGTGGCTCAGATATGATCCACATTATACCTAAAGGCTAGGGTTGCTTATGGATTTACGTATTCAGTTGGGATTTTACCTGATATTGCTGGCAAGCTATACCACCGCCGTCTCGGCCAAGCCCCCTACGCTAGACAATGATACGGCAGAACAGGCCCAAGAACACCACGGAAAATCGGCAGGTGCCAAGTTTCTCTCTCAGGTGGTGCCTATGACCATGGATGGCGGCAAGAGCTATCCGGTCGTCATCCAGTTTCGCAATACCAGCGGTAGCGGTTGGTCCAAAAACAACGGGCAACGCCTGATTATACGTTCCGCGAATGGGGCGCGTATTTGGGGTGTGGGCCGCGTGGAGATCGACGGGGGCCGCACGATCCCCGCAGAAGGCACCGCCACGTTCCGGTTTGATATCACGGCCCCTAGCCAGGGCGGCACGTATGAATTTCAATGGCAGCTCAGCGATGCCAACGGCAATACCTTTGGCGAAGCGACACCACCGTTAAAAATTTTAGTCAATCCGTCCTATGCGCGCGGCAATGCGAACGCGGAATTTGTCACGCAAAAAATTTCCGGGCTCAGTGCGGTAGCGCCCTTCTATACGATACTCGAACACGGTCGACCGTATAAATTCAGCGTAATGTTTAAAAATAACGGCAATGTAGCATGGAATGCACCCGCATTTCGCTTAGCCGCGCAAAATCCCGCGCAAAACCTCACGTGGACATTAGATCGCGTTGAAATCTCCACAGAGGATAATATCAAGGCGGGACAATTCAAGGCATTTAACTTTACAATAATAACGCCAGTGCAGCCTGGCATTTACGCACTGCAATGGCAGATGTATCGTGAAGGGGTCGGCTTTTTCGGTGAACCGTCAGAGAATATCGCCGTCACCGTACGTTAACGCGGCTGGTTTATCGGTTTACTATGCCTGCACAGCCGCCACGGCGCGAAAACCGTTAACGACGCAATAACCCAGCAACTCACCGAAAAATTTGTTTACCTGGCGTTTTTCATCACGCGCAAACATCCATGGATTGGGATACGGATATTCCCCTAAAAATCGCCCGCGACCCTGAAAAAACAACACCTCTAGCACCTTCGCATCGTGGTACAGGCGCACTCTAAAGGTGGGACACGGCAAACCGGATTCAACGCCCGCGTAATGTGCCAACACCTGCCACGTGGACGTATACGGCGCGCGCTCCAACGCGCGCATTTGCAACACCATTCCACTGTAGGCAGCGTTGCGCAACAAAAGTTCACCCGGCGCGCCATCCGGTATCATCGCGACGAATTTTTCAAAATTCGCCTCGTATAACGCCATCAGATTAATGTGGCTGTGATTTTTGCGTTCAAGTACCCGCATGCCGTTGCGCACCTTTGGAACAGAGTTTCATCGTAACATATTCGATCTACATGAACATATTCTTAGCTATCTTTATACCAATCCTTCATACGCGCGCGCAACCGAATCAAGGCCTGACTTAAGAGCTGGCTGATCCGCGATTCGCTGACTCCAAGTACTGCGCCAATCTCGCGCAAATTCATCTCGGAATCATAATAAAGTGTTACGACCATTTTTTCGCGTTCCGGCAAGCCTGCAATGGCCTCGGTAAGACGTTGGCGGAATCGAAGGTTTTGTATATCTTCGAAGGGTTCGGAACCGGCCTCTATCATGCCGGATTCCACCGCCTCCTCATCGACACCGATTTCTTCAAAACCGAACATGCGCGCGGTGGTGGAATCCTGCAATATTTTGTAATAGTCGTCCAAGCTGATGCCCATCGCGTCCGCGACCTCGACATCGCGCGCATCTCGCCCCGTTTTGGCCTCGATGGTGCGCACCACCTCCGCGAGCTCGCGGGTCTTGCGATGCACTGATTTAGGCGCCCAATCGTTGCGACGCAATTCATCCAACATCGCGCCACGTATGCGTATACCCGCGTAGGTCTCGAAACTCGCGCCGAGTTGCGGTTGATAATTGCGCGAGGCCTCTAATAAACCCACCATGCCCGCCTGTATCAGATCATCGACCAAAACGGAGGCGGGTAGTCGCGCCATTAAATGATATGCAATACGTTTTACCAATGGCGCATAGTTATTAATGACTTCCCCAAACCGGGGATCGCTATATGAAATATTCTGTTTTGTGGCCATGACATCCTCGTCTATCCCAATAATGGCGAAGGTGACGGTATTTTGTCGGCCTTCGCCCTACCATGGGGTTTCGACGAGTGATGCCAATACTTTAGACGTTTTTCTGGCGCTATTTTTATATCCTATTGATTTATTGGAATTACTATTTCGCCACTGGTGGGGCCTCCGGCGCCTCTTTTCGCGTGCGCTTACGCTTGGGCTCGCCACCCCCTTCGATTCCTTCGTGATATTTGGCTAGACGCAGGGCCACTTTGGAGTTAATTGTACCGGCCGGATACTTACCGTCTTGCCCCAACTCACCCACGCTGACACCGGTAAGTACGGCCAAACCATCATCGATATGGCGAATTGGATAGATATGAAATTGCCCTGCACGTACTGCCGCAATCACGGCGTCGCACAACATCAGATGTGTGACGTTGGCGGC
>JAOUGF010000406.1 GCA_029857925.1 Gammaproteobacteria bacterium | reverse complement strand
TTTTCAAGGTGTTAGGGGGCATAGCGCGTGTGTACATTATGCAGCAATTTTAGGCGTTGTTCATGAAAAAAGATTTGCATGCCCACGGCATCTACGGTGGCCTGTGCGCTGAAAATGGTCACGGGTTCTTCGGTATTGGCGCTGCCGGTACGCGGATTTACGGTAAGTTGTTGGGTATAGGCCTGTAGCGGGCTGAGGTCATCAAGGGCCTCGCGTACGGTGTTGACACCGCTAGTTAGAATGATATCGTCATCTTCGGTGATGACCCCGGTGCCGGCGGTGACGCGCCAGCGCGCTTGCCCGGCTTGTTGCATTTCGAGTTGCGGTTGTTCCAACAGTGTCACCCCTTCGATCGGGTCATGTGACGTATAGGTTGCACGCAGTAAGTAAGGTGCGCGACCGTCAGGTTGGATGAATTGGGCGGTAAAGTTTTCCATGAAATAGTCTATACGGCTATTAGGCCCGCGTTGAGTGATCGGCGGATTGCGTGTGTCACCGCTGATCCACCACCAGGCTCCTAACGTCATCGTTGCAACCGCCAACGTCCATGCTGGACGCCGCCAAAAAAAGGCCAGTTTGCGCCTCACAAGTAGGCTTCCAGGGCGCTTTGCAACGTGCCCTGTGCCTCCATGATGAGTTCACAGACGTCGCGTGCCGCACCGCGCCCGCCGGGGTGACGGGTCTGCCAGTGGGCGTGTTTTTTGACAAAGTCATGCGCATCCGCGACCGCCACTGCAAGGCCGACACGCCGCATCACCGGCAGATCGACGACGTCGTCACCCACGTAGGCGACGTGTTGCGGGGCAATGTTGAGTGCTTGCAGCAGGCTTAAAAACGCGGGGAGTTTCTCCAATCGCCCCTGATAGACGTGCTTGACACCTAAGCCTTCCATACGGTGGGTGACGGTGGCGGAGCTGCGCCCGGTGATGATGGCCAATTCCACGCCCGTCGCCTGCAACATCTTCATACCGTGGCCGTCACGCGAGTAAAATGCCTTGGATTCCAGGCCGTCATCGTTGAGATAAAGACTGCCATCCGTGAGCACGCCGTCCACATCAAAGATCACCAGTTTGATTTGCGCGGCCTTATTTAAAATATCTTGCATGGCTATACGACTCCGGCTCTGAGCATACTTTGCATATTAAAGGCGCCCACCACGTGTTGTGCGTCATCCACCACGGGCAGTGCGTTCACCTTGTATTTTTGCATGACTTGCAGCGCCTCTGCCGCCAAGATGCCTTGGCGCACCGAGCGGCAGTTTGCGGTCATCACATCGACGATGCGGGCGTCGCGTATATCGACCTGCGCGACCAATACGCGGCGGAGGTCGCCGTCGGTAAACACGCCCACCAGACGTTGTTGCGCGTCCACCACCGTGGTGAGGCCCAGGCCTTTTTTATTCATCTCGATCAGCGCCTCGGCGAGTGACGCGTCTGCACCAACGCGGGGCACCGTAGCACCGCTATGCATCACGTCGTCGATCAGTAGTAATAATCGTCGCCCCAGTGAACCCCCAGGGTGGGAGCGCGCGAAATCGATTTCGGTAAACCCGCGCGCCTCCAGCAACGCCACGGCCAACGCGTCCCCCATCGCCAGGGTCGCCGTGGTGCTGGCCGTCGGGGCCAGTCCCAACGGACAGGCCTCTTTTTCTACGCTGATATCGAGCACCACGTTGGCCATGCGTCCCAGCGTCGAATCTGGGTTGCCAACCAGCGCGATTAACGGGGCGCCAAGGCGTTTTATCAGTGGCAATATGGTGAGGATTTCAGCGGTTTCGCCGGAGTTGGAAATCGTGATGACCACGTCCTGCGGGGTGATCATCCCTAAGTCGCCATGGCTGGCCTCGCCGGGGTGCACGAAAAACGCCGGGCTGCCGGTGCTGGCCAACGTCGCGGCGATCTTGCTGCCGATGTGGCCGGACTTGCCCATGCCGATGACGACGATGCGCCCCTGACACGACAACATGAAGCGACAGGCCTGCACGAATGTGTCATCGATGCGTGCGCGCAACGCGGTGATCGCTTGCGCCTCGACGTCGATGACCGCCTGGCCCATCGCGCGCAATGCGTCATCGCCGACGCCGCGATGGTTGCGCAATTGGATGCGACGTTCGGGGGTTTCTGGGGTCTGTTTGGTGTTGCTCATGCGGGTTTTTCGGGGTATCCGGCGGATTTTAATGCCTGCGCCAAGCGCGCGCGCTGCAGCCCTGCACCTTGTACCTCAACGTGGCCGGTTTTGATGTCCACCGCTACGTGTGCGACCCCGTTTTCTGCCGCGAGTTTGCTGCGTATAGTGTCTGCGCAGCCGCCACATTTGACATTCGCGACATTGAACGATACGGTTTCCATTGTGGCTCCTTATTTAGTAGCGTACGGGCATTAATGCGATGGTACCACAGTCGCGGGTAACCATAGATAGTCCGCCACCAAGCCCGCAAATACGGCCGCACCAAACCAAGAGTTGTTGATAAATGCCTTGAAGCAACGCCCCTCGTCGCGGTCTTTGATTAAATACTGTTGGTAGACCCCAAGGCCTACGGCGACGATCAAACCGCAGAAATAAAAAACACCGCGTTGCGCGTGCATGCCCAGCGCATACAGCCCCAGCACCACCATGATTTGTAAGGCGCCGAGTATAAACCTGTCCAGATCACCAAATAAAATGGCCGTCGATTTGACGCCGATTTGCAGGTCTTCACGGCGGTCTACCATCGCGTATTGCGTGTCATAGACGGTCGCCCAGAGCACCGTGACGACAAATAATAGCCACGCCGCGGGAGGTACACTGCCGGTCTGCGCCGCAAACGCCATCGGCACCGCCCAACCAAACGCCGCACCCAGAAAAATTTGCGGGATGTAGGTGTAACGCTTCGTAAATGGATAAATCGCCGCGAGCAGTGCGCCACCGAAAGAAAGTTTAATCGTGAGTGGGTTCAGCAACCACACCATCGCAAAGGCGATCAGCGAGAGCGCCACAAACACCGCCAAGGCCTCGCGTGGGCTGACCTTGCCTGTCGCGACGGG
>JAOUGF010000405.1 GCA_029857925.1 Gammaproteobacteria bacterium | reverse complement strand
GAGAAAAAGGCCGCGATCACGATCACCGAACACTACGCGATGTTACCGACGGCGGCCGTCAGCGGTTATTATTTCGCGCACCCGCAGAGCGAATATTTTGTGCTCGGCAAGGTCGCGAAAGATCAAGTCGAGGATTATGCGCGCCGCAAAGGTATCAGCGTCGCTGAGGCGGAACGTTGGTTGGCGCCGAACCTGGCGTATGAGGTTTAATCGACCGGGTAGGTTGCCATAGGATTGCGCAACCGTTGATGGCGAGCAAGGTATAGGCTATGCTTAACAAGTAGAGATTTTGCGAATTAATTTATCTTTCGCAATCTCGACTAGAACATCACAGCGATGCCTGTATTCGCCCGCTCATATTTTACGTCGTATTGAACGCAACTTAAAACAACTCCAATTGTCTCCCGTTGCTCTTTGGTGCATGAAATAAATGCGTATCAAGATTTCTCATCTCCCCCGGAAATTTTAATCGCGCATAGGCGACCTTAAACCGCCGCGCGATGATATCTGCATATACGCCCTGCCCACGCATACGCGCGCCGAAACGCGCATCATTATCCTTGCCGCCGCGCGTTTCGCGTATCGCATTGATGACGTGTTTTGCCTTGCCGGGTGCCGTGGCGTGTAGCCATGCGTGAAAAATTTCTACCAATTCGCGCGGCAGACGCAACATCACATAGCCCGCCCACAGCGCCTGCGCCGTGCGCGCGGTTTGTAATAAAGTTTCTAATTCCGGATCCGTCAACACCGGGATCACCGGCGCGATCAACACGCCCACCGGAATCCCTGCGTCGGCAAGCGTGCGGATGGTTTGCACGCGCCGCGCCGGTGCCGTGGCGCGCGGCTCCATCGCGCGCGCCAATGTGCGATCCAATGTCGTCAACGAGATCGCGATGCTCACCAAATTTTGCTTGGCCATGCCCGACAAGATGTCGATGTCGCGTTCGATCAACGACGACTTGGTGACGATGGAAACCGGATGACGATGTTCCGCCAAGCACTGCAAAATGGCGCGCGTCAGGCCTAGTTTACGTTCTACGGGTTGATAGGCGTCGGTGTTGATGCCCAACGCGATAGGCGCGCATTGGTAGCGGGCGTGTGCGAGCTCCTTGCGCAATAATTCCACGGCGTTGGGTTTATAAAATAATTTCGATTCGAAATCCAAACCCGGCGAAAGCCCCAGGTACGCATGACTGGGTCGCGCAAAACAATACACGCAACCATGCTCACAGCCGCGATAGGGGTTGATAGACCGATCAAACGGCACGTCGGGGGATTGATTATAAGAGATGATAGACCGCGCGTGGTCTATCGCCAATTGCGTGTGCAACGGCGTCGGCGCTGCATCGCAGGTACCCCAGCCGTCGTCGTAACACTCGCGCGCGTGTTCGGCAAACCGGTTGTCCACATTCGCGACCGCGCCGCGCCCGCGTGGTGGTAGGCGGTTAGAAAAATTGGATGCGTCGTGCACGGCGTTTATACCTACTGGATTTATATCCAGCAGTGTAGCCGTGACGCACGCATCGCGCAAGTTACCCCTTTTGCACGACGAGCACTGGGTCACAAGGCAGTGGAAAATCACCCCCCAACAACCGGTTGATCGCCAATTCTCCAAATAATTGAAATCCGCGCAGCGCCTCTGGCGGATGACCGGCGACACACACCAAGGGCTTAATCCCCTGCATCCCCATAATCAACGGCCGACCGGATTTCATTTTGATGCCATCGATGAGCAGCTCGCCTGTCGCACGCACCAAATCGGCGATGAAATCGCGGCCGCCACTGGCCGTCCCGCCTGAAATCACCACCATGTCGTGGTTCTGCAGCGCAGACTTCAGCGCTTTTTCGCAAGCGTCAAAATCGTCGCGCAAAATGCCCATAAACGTCGGCAGGCCGCCTGCGGCGCTGACGGCGGCGGCCAGCATCGGGCCATTGCTGTCAAATATGGCCCCGACCCGGAACGTCTCATGATGAGGGATGACCTCATTACCACAGGAAAATATTGCGACGCGCGGCGGACGCGTCACCTGGACGGTAGCAAAGCCTAGGCTCGCCAGGTCGCCGATGTCTTTCGCGGTGATGACATGCCCGGCGGGCAGCATACGCGTGCCCGCGCGTATGTCGTAGCCCTGCTCTTCAATAAAAAACCGCAGCGGAAACGGACGCTGTATGGTCACTTGACCACCCTCAAGCGTACCATCCCAGGGGCGCACGATGGCGTAATCCCCTTCCGGCACCACGCAACCGGTAACGACACTGAGCGCCTCCAATGCGCCAAACGGGGGCACCTGGGCATCGCCCGGGGCGATGCCCCCGACCACGCGAAAATGCACCGGTGTTTGCTCACTGGCCTGTTGGGTATCCGCGCAGTGTACCAAATGGCCTTCTACGATCGCGCGCGCATAGGGGGGCACATCGCGCGGCGCGACGACATCGGCGAACAACACGCGCCCCAACGCCTGCCACAAGCTCACCTCTTCGGCCGCGAGTCCACGCCGAGGCACGGCGGCGGCGAATAATTTCTGGGCGGCCAATAAGGGATGGGTGTCTTGTGAGCTCATAACATCTACTCGCTGAAGGGGTGCGCGACATCTTACCGAGGTCGGTGGCGCATGTCGATATCAAGCACCTGCTGCTTATGCGAAACCGGCGCGAATCGTGCTAAAATGCCTGATAATTATGCCTGATCTCGCCCATCTCCCTATTGGAATTTTCGATTCCGGCGTCGGCGGCCTCACCGTGGCCCGCGCCGTCATGCAGCGCCTTCCTGGCGAACGCATATTGTATTTCGGCGACACCGCGCGCGTGCCCTACGGCGTCAAGTCTGCGGATACTATCCGCCATTTCGCGCACCAAATCACCGAATATTTGCTAGAGCAGCGCGTAAAAATGCTTATCGTCGCCTGCAATACGATGGCGGCCGTAGCGGTAGACGAGATCCAAAAATTATCCCCGGTGCCCGTATTAAACGTGCTGACGGCTGGTGCTCAATATGCGGCGCAACACACCCACAGCGGTCGCATCG
>JAOUGF010000404.1 GCA_029857925.1 Gammaproteobacteria bacterium | reverse complement strand
TGGGCGCGGCCCGGGCGCCCGTCGGCGACGCGGAGCGTGGTGCCGAGGCGGGGAGTCGAACCCCGACGGGCGTAAGCCCACTAAGTCCTGAACCTAGCGCGTCTACCAGTTCCGCCACCTCGGCACACCAGGACCCACCAATGACATCAGCAAGCCCGACTACGTGCGCGCAATTTACCGGGAGACAAACCGTTTGTCAACGCAAAATATTCGATTTACGCAAGACCCTCAAGCTGAAGTAGAAGCACAGAAATACGAAAGACCCATTCCCAGCCGTGATTACATCCTCCAATTGCTGCAAGAGCGCGGCGAACCCGTCGGTTTTGAGACCGTGGCGCAAGCCTTTCAGTTGGAAGATGAAAACGACCTGGAGGCCCTGCGCCGCCGTCTGAAGGCGATGTTGCGCGACGGCCAGTTGCTGCAAAATCGCCGTGGTGACTTTGCGGTCGTCGATAAATTAGACTTAATCCGTGGGCGGGTTATTGGTCACCCCGATGGATTTGGCTTTCTCGTCCCCGACGATGGTAGTGATGACCTCTTTATCACGCCCAAACGCATGCGTGGCCTGTTGCATGGCGACAGGGTCTTGGTGCGCGAGGCGGGCCTAGACCATCGCGGCCGACGTGAGGCAGCCCCGGTTGAGGTGTTGGAACGTGCCAACACGCATGTCGTGGGGCGTTTGCACCTGGAACACGGAATATGTTTTGTTGTGCCTAGCAATAAACACCTCAATCAGCAAATCTTAGTGGCCGCCGAAGACCGTGGCGCCGCAATAGAAGGCCAGATCGTCGTAGTGGAGCTGATTGAGCAACCTACTTGGCGTTCTCAGCCTATAGGCAAGGTCAGTGAAGTCCTCGGCGAAGACATGGCGCCGGGCATGGAAATCGACATTGCGCTGCGCTCATACGAAATACCTACCGAATGGCCAGACGCGGTCACGCAAGAAATTGCGTCGCTAGGTCGCGAAGTACCGGAAAATGCCAAGGTCGGCCGCGAAGATATCCGCAATCTGTCCTTAGTGACTATCGATGGCGAAGACGCGCGTGATTTTGACGATGCCGTCTACTGTGAGCCGAAGGGCCGCGGTTGGCGCCTGTTGGTGGCCATTGCAGATGTGTCGCATTACGTGCTGCCGGGCACCGCGTTGGAGGCGGAGGCGATCAATCGCGGGAATTCCGTCTATTTCCCCGGTCGCGTGATCCCAATGTTGCCTGAGATATTGTCGAACGGTTTGTGTTCGATCAATCCGCAGGTAGACCGCCTGTGTATGGTCTGTGAAATGGACATCAGTACTAGCGGTGTGGTGAAGGATTATCGCTTTTTTGAGGGTGTGATGCGCTCAGCGGCGCGTCTGACCTACAACGAAGTCGCCGCGATGGTGGTCGAGCGCAAGGCCGAGACTATTCAACAGTATAAGAACGTCTTCCCCCATTTGGAAAATTTGTATGCGTTATATGGCGCGTTACGTACACAACGCGATAAGCGCGGCGCCATCGATTTTGAAACCACGGAGACCCGCATCATCTTCGGCGAGCAACGGAAGATTCGTGAGATCGTGCCGGTGGTACGTAACGACGCGCACAAATTGATTGAAGAAATGATGATCGCCGCCAATGTGGCTGCTGCCGATTATCTGGACAAGAACGAAATCCCCGCGTTGTATCGCGTGCACAATGGCCCGACGGTGGAAAAACTGACGGATTTGCGTGCATTTTTAGCGGAGTTTGGCTTAAAGCTGGCGGGCGGCGAAGATCCGGAACCGCGTCACTATGCGAAGTTGTTGGGCGAGATCAAGGATAAACCCGAGGCTGAATTGATCCAAACCGTATTGTTGCGCAGCCTGTCTCAAGCGGTGTACACGCCGGAAAACGATGGGCATTTTGGTTTGGCATTTGACGCCTATACGCATTTTACGTCACCGATTCGACGCTATCCGGATCTCGTCGTGCATCGCGCATTGCGTGCCCTGGTGCGCGGTGAACGTAAAAAATATGCCTATTCCGACAACGACATGCTGTCTATCGGGGAACATTGTTCGATGACCGAGCGACGTGCGGACGACGCGACGCGTGATGCGATGGATTGGTTGAAGTGCGAATACATGCGCGGTAAGGTCGGGGAAGAATATGAAGGGCGCATCACCGGCGTCACAAACTTCGGCATTTTCGTGATTCTAAAAGACGTTTATGTGGAAGGCTTAGTGCATATTACCGGCCTGGGTAAAGACTACTTTCATTTTGACTCGGTCAAACATCGCCTGAGCGGTGAACGCACGGGGCGCATGTATCGCCTCGCGGATACCGTGCGCGTTAAGGTTGTGCGTGTCAATCTCGACGACAAAAAGATCGATTTCGAACTTGCGGGCGTGGCGGATAGCGTTGAAAAAGGCGAGCCCAAGAGTGAAAAACGCGAAGGTGGCGGCGCGCGTCGCGGCAAGCGCCGCAAAAGACGTTAAAAATGGAAAGCGTAGTCTACGGCCCGCACAGTGTTGAAGTGTTGTTGCGCACTCGTGCCAGCGATATTGCGGAAATGTGGGTGTTGGAGAGTGCGGCGGCGCGCGTGCAGACCTTGGCGCAAAACGCGCGCGTAGCGAAAATCAAGGTGCATACCGTCGCGCGCGCCGCGTTGGATGAAATCGCTCAAGGCGGGCGACATCAAGGGGTCATTGTACGCTTGTCACAACCTTCCGGCGTGCGTAACGAAAATGCGCTGGATGAATTATTGGACAGGGTTCCAGAACCTTTTTTATTGATTCTAGACGGGGTGCAAGATCCGCATAATCTGGGCGCCTGTTTGCGCAGTGCGGATGCGGCCGGTGTGCATGCCGTCATCGTCCCTAAAGACCGCGCTGTGGGGCTGACACCCACGGTACGCAAAGTGGCTAGCGGTGCCGCTGAAACCGTGCTATTGATACAAGTGACCAATCTCGCGCGCACGTTGCGTCATTTGAAAGATCACAACATTTGGATCATCGGTGCGGCGGGGGAGGCCAAAGAGTCTCTCTATCAAGTACCGTTGACCGGCGCATTGGCA
>JAOUGF010000403.1 GCA_029857925.1 Gammaproteobacteria bacterium | reverse complement strand
ACGTATGGCGTTGCAAACGGTCGTGAATTTCGACTTTAGTATATTCACGAAACGCGTTATCTAAAATGACACTGGTCGTGCCAAAAAAAAGCGCCAATACCATGCTGCTGGATAGCAATAAACGCGCATTTATCGATAATCGAATCATGACTCGCTAGGCAGGGTGAAACGATAGCCACGCCCGCGCAACGTTTCGATGGGGCCAAGATTACCCTCTGGATCCAATTTATTGCGCAGCCGTTTTACGAACACCTCGATCACATTCGAATCACGATCAAAGTCCTGCTGATACATATGATTTGTCAATTCGGTTTTCGACACCACCTTCCCTGGGTGCAGCATCAAATATTCGATTACACGATATTCATACGCGGTTAGATCCAATATCGCGCCATTCAGGCTAACCACTTGTTTGTTCAAATCCAAACTGATAGGCCCGAATTTTAAAACTGGCTGCGACCACCCTGCGGATCGCCGCACCAGCGCCTTTACCCTCGCCAGCAACTCCTCCATATGGAAGGGTTTTACCACATAATCGTCCGCGCCCGCCTCCAATCCTTCCACCTTGTCCTGCCAACGGCCATGCGCGGTCAATATTAAAATTGGAAAGTTTCGGCCACGTGCGCGTAACGCCTTGATGAGTTCTATGCCCGGTAAGTCCGGCAAGCCGAGATCAATGATCGCGGCATCTAAGTCGTATTCGCTGCCATAGTGCAACCCTTCCGGACCGTCACCTGCCTGGTCTACGGCGTATCCGTGCATCTTGAGTATACGCACCAGATCCTCGCGTAGGGGGGCTTCGTCTTCCACGACGAGTATGCGCATGTCCTACCCTCCAAAAAAAAGGCCCGGCGACACCAATGCCGCAGGGCCTTTCGCATTATTTCAAGTCAATCGAGCGATTACAAGCTCAGCACGAAGCCGACCAATTTCTCGATGTCTGCATCAGGAACGCGCGGAGAGTACGGGGGCATTGCTACGCCACCGGTCACGTCGGTCCAGTTGCCCTTGCCACCCTTCTTGATCTTGTCGACCAAGGTAGCCTTCGCGTCGCCCTTACCCTTATAACGGGCAGCGACGTCTTTCCACGCCGGACCAACAACTTTCTTATCTACGGAGTGGCAAGCCAAGCAACCGCTCTTCTTGGCCAGATCCAAGCCTTCTTCGGCCTGTGCCACGCCAACAGCGGACACTGCAACCATCGCCATACCCAACATAACAGCTTTCATCATAAACCCTCTCATTGGTTAAACAATTCCCCCCTTCAGTAGCCCGACTGGGCCATGGCAGGGCGCACGTGTATTTTACACATTTTTAAACTTACTTAAAGTCGCCTGAACAATTCCTGAACAAATTTATATGTCTGTGGATAAGTTTATAACCCATGAAGTTATTGCGCTTTATATCAAATGCATACCCGTCAGACTGGCCCACGGCTTAAGGCGGTTACTGCAGCAACGATGTCCGACGCCAATTGGTCAACGTGTATGCGCTCTGACAGCGCACGTTGTTGTAGAAAAACCACCGCTTCTTCCTGCCGTAAACGGAATCGTTCCATGACCAATCCCACTGCGACATTGAACATGTGGCCGCTATGCCATGCACGCACCAGATGTTCTTCAGCCTCTGCCAAGCGCTGCATATCTTTCGAACGCACTAACGCAGTCTCTACGGTGGGGATTAGGCGTTGTATATCGAGGGGCTTAAGGTAATACCCGAGCGCACCTTGCGCGATCGCCATGCGTACAGTCTCGCTGTCGCTGACGCCTGAGACAAAGATAAAATGCACATTGGTCTCCGCACGCAGACGTTTGGCGACCTCTATCCCTGACATGCCGAGTAAATTGATGTCCAAAAGCGCCAGATCCACCCCTGACGACTTGCACAGCTCAATCGCGCGCTCTCCCGTCTCCGCCTCAAGCACACGAAATCCATTCGCCTCCAACCCAGCGCGCATAAATGCCCGCATATCAGCATCGTCATCCACTAACAGCAATAACGGTGCTTGAGTTTTATTCATAGCGCTTCTCCTCCATTCCATGGAAAAAGTCGGTGTGAAAAACGCAACATGGCGCCACTGCCAATTCCATTGACCGGCCTATTATGTTGCGCGATTCTTAACGCAGGCTATCGGCTCATCTTCCTGCTTCTATAATATAAACTATTGCGATCTAGTCCAACATATTCAATCAAACTATTGGAATAGCGCCAAACTATTTCGAGCTTACGTCAATTATACTACCATTCATTAATCGACCGACTGACGAGATTTGTCAACGCAGAGACATGCGTTAAATCGTCATTTAACGCTGGAATATAATCAAAAGTCTTACCGCCATTGCTTAAAAATAAGTGCGCGTTTTCCTCGCCGATTTCTTCAATGGTTTCTAAACAATCCACGGCGAACCCCGGGCAAATGACACTCACACTCTCTACACCCTGCTTCGCCCACGCCGTCAGTACTTCACTGGTATAAGGCTTTAGCCATTGTTCGCGACCAAAACGCGATTGAAACGCCGTACACCATTGATCCGATGCCAAACCCAATGCACTGGCTACGGCCTCTGCGGTGGCTAGACATTGCTTGGCGTAGGGATCGCCTTTATCTACATAGCGTTGCGGGATGCCATGAAATGAAAATAATAATTTGCTTGGGCGCATTCCCTGGCGCTCCCAGCGCTGCTTAACACTGTGCGCCAATGCCGCAATATATTCGTCATCCACATAATAATCACCGATCACATGCACATGGGGGATATAGCGCCAATGCCGAAGTTGCGCGCCTAGGCAGTCATAGATAGAACCGGTCGTCGAGCCCGAATATTGAGGGAATAGCGGCAGCACCAATAAGCGTTCCACGCCTTGTTGATGCAATGCGCTTAGGGCCTCCGTGAAATGAGGATTGCCGTAACGCATAGCCGCTTTGACCACGACTCGTTCACCGTAATCCGCGTTTAATCGCGCCGCAATTTTTTCGGTAAGCGCACAGGTATAGTGCATCAGCGGGGAACCCTGTGCCGTCCATATTGTTCTG
>JAOUGF010000018.1 GCA_029857925.1 Gammaproteobacteria bacterium | reverse complement strand
ACAGTGCTCAATAAATTGGCAAGTCGCGTTGCTCGAAACGCTGGGAGTTAAAAGTGGTAAAAGAGGGGTGTAAAATGTAGCACCCAGGGCAGGGAGGATGGCAGCCAGAAACCAATAAAATCGCCGAAATCCATGTTTGTTGAAACTTGAAATCAAGGCGGTGGATTAAAATATTTATAAAAACATACGTTTATACGCGTTTATTCCAGGCGCAGACCAGTGCCTGGCGTGTCCTTTATCATTCCGCCGTATTGGATAGACCGGGCATATCTCTTTCTTATGATACTGTGACGTGCAAAACATTAATAAACCTAACTTTCAGGGAAAATACGCCGAATACACCTTGTTAGATGCCCGATCTAGGCGTGCCGGGGCCATGAACCTTACGCTCGAGAGGTTGAATTGTTGGTGTTTTATGCTCTAGATTTCCTGTTTGTAATTATTTCCATCATCTTTTTCTGGGTGGGTGCGCGTTATTTTATTTTAGTTCAAACGCGTCGTCGTCATTCTACCGGTCACGTCATGACAACAGCGAAAAATACGGCTATTTTCAGCCGCCTTGACCACACCGCTACCATGCAAGAACGGTCGGATTCGGCGCTCGTGGAGCGATACCATCGGTTACGTGACGACTTCCACATTCAGCAGAAAATTTTGCAAGTTAGCAATGCGATTCTTGCCGGGGGCGCGAGTGTTGCTACACTTGAGGAGGCCTTTACGCTGACTTTGGAGACGTGTCAGCAAGCCTTCGGTGGTGATACATCAGTGATTGAATTACTCGATGATGAGGGCAAAGAGTTGGTGGGTGTCGCAACGGATCGTCAACCCTACCATGCGGATGGCTACTTTCGTATCCCGTTGACGGAAAGCGCTCTTTCCACGATCGCATTTAACTCAGGACATACGGTCGGAATTACGGATGTTATACACGATCCGCGCGTAAGTCAGCGGATACGTAAAATATTCAATGCACGTTCAGGTATTGCCACGCCTTTAATCATAGACAAAAGACCTATCGGAATTTTGATGACAATGATGCAGCACGTTCATCAAGAATTTACATCACGTGATTATTCCGTGCTGGAAGGCTTGGCTGCGGTGGCCGCGCTCGCCGTGCACACGCAAATATTACACAAATCACGCATTCAACTCGAACACCGGTTTCAACGATTGGTTGAAATGGCGCCGTCGGCGATATTTGTCATCGACAATGATTATCGCATCGTAGAGAGCAATAGAGCGGTATCAAAACTATTCGGTTATCCGGATCAGTTTCTCAACGGACGGGACTTTGAAGGTCTGTTTAATCCTGAATTTACCGATAAACTCCACGACTACTCCGCGAAAAGTACATTCGATTCCGCGATCACATTTGAAAGCGAAATGAGTGATGTCAGTGGAATATATATCCCCGTAGAAATCAATATGAACCGATTAACCATCGTGGGTCGGCCAGTCATACAAGCGTTCGTGCGCGATATAAGGGCGCGCAAGGCCGCTCAAGAAGCGTTGCGGGAAGCTAAGGAGCATGCGGAAATAACGCTACGGTCCATTGGTGAAGCGGTGATCACGACGGACATAAAAGGATACGTTAAAGAACTCAATCCCGCAGGTGAAACGCTTGTCGAAGTTTCCAGAGAACTCGCACGCGGAAAGCCGATATGTGATGTGCTGAGAATTGTAGATGAATATACCGACGCGCCCATCGACAACCCAGTTAAGGCATGTCTGAGTTCAAATACAGAATTAGAATTGACAGAACACTTGGCAGTTATAAAAAGCGATGGGTTGCGTGTCGGCGTCGAGATGTCCATTTCACCGATCAGAGATTCAGCGGGCAAAGCAATAGGGACGGTGACAGTCATACACGATGTAAGTCATACACGATGTAAGTCATGCGCGCAAAATGGCGAAACACATGGCCTATCTGGCGGCACATGATCATCTCACCGGGCTTGTAAATCGTGTTGAATTCGAAAGTCGCCTACAGCGTGCGATAGACAGCGCGAAATTTAATAATCGTCAGCATGCGTTGTGCTTTATCGATCTTGATCGATTCAAATTGGTCAATGATAGTAGCGGCCATAGCGCCGGAGATGAGTTGCTGCGCCAAATTGCCCTCCAACTGGGCACGATACGACGTGAGTCTGACACATTCGGTCGACTGGGCGGTGATGAATTCGGTCTGCTACTAGAAGATTGTGATTTGAGTATAGCCGTGGAATTCGCTGAGCGCATGAGAAAGACGATTGACGGTTTTCAATTTAAGTGGGATGGGAGGGTGTTTGATGTTGGTGCGAGTGTTGGCGTAGTTGCAATAACAGCGATAAGCGGGGAACTAAAAGATGTAATGCACGTGGTGGACACTGCGTGTTATGCGGCAAAGGCGCAAGGTAGAAATCAAGTTCGTATATCTAGGGAACCTCTAAAATTCGATCAGGGGATACAGCGCTAGGCGGAAAGGGGTGAAAGAGCGCAGTTTACACGGAACAAATGAGCATTTCTCGACCCTTTTCAACGACGCGATGCGCCGCGCAGCGAATTTTTAGAGGTTCCCTTCAATCATTTGCGCGTGCCCGTCAGTGCGTGTAGAAATAACGCACGGTATTGATCGTGGTCAAATGAGATCGGATTTCCACCCGCCGAAGGATCATGTACTGCAGCGCTTGCGATTTGTTCTGCGCCATCGCTGTCTATGCCGATTTCCTTAAGCGTATGTGGAATCTTTAGTTGCAGGCGCAGCTCTTCCACCCATCTTATGATAACGCTTGTGCCCTTGCCCTTAATGCCTAAAAATGCAGCCAAACGTGTCATTTTTTCTTCTATGGCAGGCGCATTCGCCACCAAAACATAGGGCATAAGTATCGCATTGAGTAAGCCGTGGTGGGCATCGTAATGCGCCCCCAGTGGATGGGCAAGCGCGTGCATTGCACCCAGGCCTTTTTGAAACGCGGTTGCGCCCATAGTTGAGGCGACCAACATGTGCGCGCGCGCTGCAATGTTGTGGGGTTCATGATGAGCGACGACGAGCCATTCTTTCACTAAACGCATCCCCTCCATTGCAATGCCATCCGCGATAGGATGAAACGTTGGAGCGCAATATGCCTCCAGACAGTGCGATAAGGCGTCCATGCCGGTGGCGGCAGTTACGTGCGGTGGCAGGTTTAGTGTTAATTCAGGATCAGCGATAACCACAGGTGGTAACATGAGAGGGTGAAAAATAATGACCTTGCGGTGTTCAACCTCTGACGTGATGACCGAGGCGCGACCGACCTCGGACCCGGTACCTGCGGTGGTCGGGATAGCGATGCAACGCGCGATACCCTCGGCATTTACAAGTGTCCAGTTGTCTCCAACGTCCTCAAAATCCCAGAGGGAACGCTTTTGGCCCACCATTAACGCGATGGCTTTCGCTGCGTCCAGTGCGCTGCCACCTCCCAATGCGATGATGCCGTCACACTTAGCCTGATGATATGCATTAACGCCGTCTTCTACATTTTTTCCGGTGGGGTTGGGTTTAATGTCGGAATATACTGTATAAGAAATTTTGGCGTCGTTTAATATGCCGCATACCAATGCAAAAATAGGAAGACGCACCAACCCTTGGTCGGTCACTAACAAGGGGTGATGGATATATTGTTGTCGCGCGATTGTTGGCAACTCTTTAATTCGTCCCGTGCCGAAGCGTATGGCCGTCGGGTAATTCCAATTTCCAAAATAGCTTGCATTAGGCATCGTGGTTAACCCCGGGTGTTAAGTCGCAAATGAAATGATTTAGGACGCGTGAGGCGTTCATAGCCGATTTCAGAAAGACTGCATCCGCGGCCGGAGTCGCGCACCCCTGTCCATGCGAGATAGGGATCCAGGTAGTCACAGCGATTCATGAACACAGTTCCAGTGTGCAGCGCTTGACCGATGTGCTCGGCTTGCACGATATCTTGCGTCCAAATCGCGGCGGTTAAACCATAGTGGCTGTCATTCATCATCGCGATAGCCTGTTCATCGTTTTTTACCGACATAATACCTACGATGGGCCCGAAGCTCTCATCCTGCATTACGCTCATGTCGTGGTTTACGTTCACGAGGACTTGAGGGGCGAGGTAGCAGCCACGTCCTGTATCTTTGATAAAATACTGAGTGTCAACCAAGGCCTGTGCACCTTGTTTCAGCGCTGCACGTATCTGTTGACGCACGTGATCGGCGGCTTTTTTCCGCACCATGGGCCCTAGCGTCGTCTCTTGCTGTGTGGGATCGTCCAGACGATATTTTTTAACTTCCGCGACATAGGCGTCAACAAAATCCGCATATATCGATTGGTCAACATAGATCCGCTCAACACCACAGCATGATTGCCCGGAATTGAAAAAAGCGCCATCGACTAAGTTGGTAACGGCATGGTCAAAATCCGCGTCCAAGCGCACATACGCAGGATCCTTACCACCCAATTCTAAACTCGATTCGATAAATCGTCCTGTCAATGCCCGTTCTACGGCCTGACCTCCCGTAACCGAGCCAGTAAAACTTACGTAATTAAGATCAGCCTTTTTGAGTATGTTTTCTGTATGTTTATGATCTAGATGCAGTGATTGCATCACACCTTCCGGTAGCCCTGCCGCTGCACATGCGCTCACAATACGTTCCGCTGTAAGAGGTGTTTGTGCGGAGGCCTTCATAATCACCGCATTACCCGCAACCAAGGCGGGAATTATTGCGTTTACCGCAGTCAAGTAGGGATAATTCCAAGGGGTTAAAGAAAATACGACCCCCAACGGTTCGCGCGAAATATAACGCTTAAAATTATCGAGAAGAGGTGCGTCTAAAGTGCGCAATTTTTGCGGCGCAATTTGCAACATCGCGCGCGCGCGCTCGATGAAACCGTTGACTTCGCCAGCACTGAATTTTATCGGACGACCCATCGACCAAGTGACTTCCTCGGCGATTAATGCTTTGTTTGCAATGAAATAATCAATTATTCTTGCGCACAGCGCGATGCGCTCGTCGAGCGGCGTGCGCCGCCAGAGCTTCAGAGCACACTGCGCTTGTTCGAATACACGTTGGATTTGTTGCGGCGACGCATAGTTGCGTTGGATATATACGCGGTCGTCAACAGGAGAGATGACATCGAACGTTTTACTGTCCATTATATAATCTCGAAATAGCGATCCAATTCCCAGTCTGTGATTGCGCGTCGGAATTCTCGTTCTTCCCACTCCCGACTCGCGGCGAAATGTTCTACAAAGGGCTCGCCGAACCACCGTCTTGCCATGGCCGAGGCCTTCAATCGTTGGGCGGCCTCCCAAAGCGCAGACGGCAGGCGTTTTTCATCCGGAAGTTGCAGCGTGTACGCGCTCCCCACTACCGGTGCTTCTAGCGTTGCGTCATCTTCAATGCCTTGCAGTCCAGAGGCCAATGCCGCTGCAAGTATGATGTAAGGATTTGCATCCGCCGCCGCGACACGATATTCCACCCGCTGCGACTTTTCACCGCCGGGTATAACGCGCAATGCGCAGGTTCTATTCTCTACACCCCAAGTAGCCGTCGTGGGTGCCCAGTAACCGGGGACGAGCCTGGTATATGAATTTATTGTGGGGGCCACCATGGCTAGTAGTTCGGGCATATATTTTAGCTGACCGGCGACGAATTTCCGCATAGTGTCACTCATACCAAACGGAGCGTTCTGGTCGTGAAACAAACCCTTACCTGTTGGATTTTTCAGTGACATGTGCAGGTGTCCCCCTTGGCCCGGCCATTGGGGCGACCATTTCGCCATGAAGGTTGCCATCAGGTTATTGCGTTGACATGCAACTTTAGTGAATGTTTTAAACAGCGCTGCCTTGTCGGCAGCGGACAGTGCACGATCTACTCCTATGGCCGCTTCAAGAACGCCTGCGCCGGTTTCTTCATGCAGACCTTCAAGCGGGAAATCCATGGCTTCGCTGATTTTTAATATCTCATGATAAATTTCGATGTCAACGGAATTGCGCAATACCGAATAGCCAAAATATCCCGGCGCTAAAGGTGTTAGGTTACGAAAATTTTTTTCGCGTACCGATGCCCGGGTTTCTCTAAATACTACGAATTCATATTCAAACGCGCAGTAGGGGTCTAGCCCCATAGCCTGTGCGCGTTCGATAACGCGGCGCAGCGTTCCGCGTGGACAAATCGGTTCCGCCTTGTCTGCAAATTCGGCGAGAAACAACAATCCGTTTTCTTCATAATACAGTTCTCGGCAACTATCCGCTATGATACGTGCAGGTGCATCGGGATAACCGGTGTGCCAGCCGGTATATCGCACGTTGTCATAGAGTTGGTCTTTGGAATCCCAACCCAATACAACATCGCAAAAGCCAAAACCATTGTCCAGCGATGAGAAAAATTTTTCCCGCGACATGTATTTGCCGCGTAAAACGCCATCCACATCATAGGCCCCAACTTTTATATGTTGGAGATTGCGTTCCTGAACAATCTGCTTAGCGTCGGCTATGGTTTTGACGTCTCTCGGTTGCATAGGAACAATCTTCTCCTTTGGGGCGCAGGTGTTAACAGCGATAGCGACCGAGGATCGGTAATCCTAAGTCAACGTAGGCGTAAATTGGGCGACTATTTAGTCCTTGCGAACCCGAATAGTTGATGATTTCGTTGATTATTTTGATATCGACCCCCGTATTTATATAGAGAAGATCGGGAAGTAAACCTCATGCGGCAGCCCTGGTGAGGCACACCGCTATGAAATTGAACGCATACGGCCGTTATACCTCTAAGTGTATAATGTAAGCATAGTCCCCATTATATGGATTTGCATCATGTACTTAGGCATATTGCAGTGTGACTCGGTGTTACCCCAGTTTCAGGAAGAGCATTCAGACTATCCTGAGATGATAGGTGCGCTGCTTAGTTCTCAGAATGCAGGGGTGCGGTTTACGACATTCGACGTCGTAAATGACGAATTTCCGGGGGATATTGATGATTGCGAAGGTTATGTGATTACAGGCAGCAAGGCGAGCGTGTATGACCGCTCACCTTGGATCAGACCATTAGAGGATTATATACGCCGCCTGCACAACGCCCGCAAGCCTTTGGTCGGTATATGCTTTGGGCACCAGCTCATTGCGCAGGCCTTAGGCGGTGTCACGGCCAAAGCGGCGCAGGGCTGGGGTGTTGGCGTGCACACCTATGCCATAGGTCAGGTGCAAGCGTGGCAAATTCCTGCGACGAAGTCGCTTTCCTTGCTGGCTAGCCACCAAGACCAGGTGTTACAGCTACCGCAGGGGGCGGAACTGATCGCGGCAAGCGCGTTTTGTCCGCATGCGATGTATCAAGTGGAAGGCCACATATTGGCCCTACAGGCGCATCCCGAGTTTACAAAATCTTATGCTGAGGCCATGTTGCGCCATCGGCGAACCAAGTTGGGCGATCACCTCTATGCGGAGGGCATCGCCTCATTAAAACTGCCGATAAACGACGGCGTGGCCGCGCAATGGCTTACCAATTTTTTACGCAGTGCCATCCAGAACTATAGGCAAGGCTAAGCTTGCGCGGCGCAACCGTCCTCGCAAACTGTCGGAATTAGGCGAACGTAGCGAGGGAAGGTCTCTTGAGACGGATTTTTTGATCGATTGACGCGAATGGCCGTCGCTATTAAACGAAAGTAATCGGAAGATATGTCCAATTCCGCAGTAGATCAGTCTTAAATCCGACAGGTTGCTAGGGAATCGCCGGTGGTGTCGGAAGATAAAGGGCTCAGCGGTTGTTTATATCGGGTATTACTGATAAATTGCTAGGCAAGAGGTGTACATGGCGGTATCGGTCAAATTAGGTGTTTATGAACGACATTGATCGTGGAATGTCGGTAGAAAGTCTGTCACGGTGGCGTATTCCGCCTGCAGCGCAGTGGCGACACAAATTCAAAAGCGGTCTGGCGGCCAGTGGTCTGTTATGGCCGTTTCTAGGCCTGGGCCTGATCGGCATGCTGGTGTTGGTAGTGATTGTTTTATGGGAACAGTATCCGCAGCGCATGCATTGGTGGATCGCGTTTGCGGCGATGTGTCTAGTCGCCGCCGGTGCGTTGGTGATGACAATGGTAGGGCGTGTACAACGCAATTTGGTTGTGCCATTGACGCATGTACGTCATTGGGCGGCACGTATGCGCGGTGGAAATTTGCGTGCGCGAATTCCTAACCCTGCACACGGCGAATTTAAAGAATTGGCGTCTGACATAAATAATCTCAGCGAATCGCTTTTTGTTTTAACGCGCGAAATGCAGGCAGAGGTGGAAAAACAAACGGAACGTGTCGCCCAACAATCCAATTCGTTGCGTGTTTTGTATGACGTGGCGACCAGCATCAACGGCGCGAATGATTTGGATGAGTTATTGACCCAGTTTTTAAACACCCTGCGCGATCTGGTGCAGGCCGAGGCCGCGACCGTGCGTATTCTCGGAAATGACGGCCACCTACACTTGGCCGCCAGTATCGGTATGAGTTGTCATGACCTGCCGCAAGAATTACATGTACCGATAGATCGCTGCCATTGCGGCAAGGCCGTACGAGAATTAGCGATCCAGTGTTCTGATGTACAGCAATGCGAACGGATCATTGAAGCGCCTTTGTTACCGCGCAGGGATTTGCGGGTGATTGCTGTACCGTTACAGTATCGAGGCGAGGTGTTAGGTGTATACAATTTATTTGTGCAGCGTGATGAATTGGTGGATAACGAAGAATTCACCGGATTGTTGACCAGCATCGGCAAACAACTTGGTATCGCGATTGCAAAAACACGCCTAGAAGTGCAGGCCAGACGCTTGGCGTTGATGGAAGAACGCACATTGCTGTCGCATGAATTGCACGATTCACTGGCGCAAACGCTGGCGAGCCTGCGTTTCCAAGTCCAAATGCTGGATGATAGTATGATGCGCGGGAATACGCCAGCGGTGCGGGAAAAAATTAAAGATGTGCATGCGGGGTTGGAAAATGCGAACCACGAATTACGCGAATTATTAGAACATTTTCGTGCGCGTATGGACGAGCGAGGGTTGATCCCGGCGATTCGTGAACTCACGCAACGCCTGGAGAGGGATACCGGCATTGCGGTGTATTTTCAAGACGAGACGAAACATCAAAATCTTTCTCCGAGCAATGAAGTGCAGGTGTTACACATCGTACAAGAAGCGTTAAGCAATGCGCGAAAACACAGTAAAGCGCAAAATGTTCGCGTATTATTGCGTGCCGATGTTTCCGGGCATTGGCATGTGTTGGTTGAGGATGACGGCGAAGGTATGGCGCTGACTCAGCAGCCCGCGATGCCAGGAGAGCACATAGGATTGAAAATTATGCAAGAACGCGCTAGTCATCTCAATGGACAGTTAAGCATCGAGAGTGAACCAGGGGAAGGCACGCGCGTAGAATTGGTATTTGAAGCGGCGCCTGCGCATAGAATCGCAACCGCGACCATTTACAAAAGGACGCATTTTGAAACGTCTGAAAATGAGGAAAAGCCAAACGAATGAATGCCAACGATTTGTTGTCATCCGCGATAAGCGTTGTCTTGATAGACGACCACGCATTGTTTCGAGCCGGAGTTGAAGAGTTATTGACCCGTCGGGGAATTACGGTGGCGGCATCTGTCAACAATGGCCGTGAAGGTATTGTGCGTGTGCGTGAGTTGCAACCTGATGTGGTGTTGTTGGATATTCGGCTACCCCAAGAGGGCGGCCTGGATATTTTAGCGCAATTACGCCGCGAATTTCCATCGCTTGCGGTGGTGATGCTGACCACCAGCCGCGACGATGCAGATATCGCGACCGCACTGCAACATGGTGCGCAGGGTTATTTGTTGAAGGATATGGAACCCGAAGAGCTCATAATTGCGTTGCAAGCGATTATGCGGCGCGAAACAGTGGTTGCGCCCGCGTTGGCGTCTTCGCTTGCGCGCGTGGTGCAAGGTGGGCGAAAAAAAAGTACAGACAGATTGGCGGAGTTGACGGCGCGTGAGAGGGAAATTTTACGCCTGATTGCGGATGGGGGGAGTAACAAGGTTATTGGCCGCATCCTTGGAATAACCGACGGCACGGTAAAGTTGCATGTTAAATCCATCTTAAGGAAATTGGAAGTGCATTCACGAGTGGAAGCTGCTGTAATTGCGGTAGAGCAGGGGCTAAGTCAAAAAGGCAATGTGGATCGTTAGTAGATAAAGGGATGCGCTATTGCAAATGTAAATTAAAGCGATACAAGGGGTTAGCAGTGGTAGTTTAACGAAGTTATGCAGATTGATGTGTAATTAGTTGAATAAAATATATAACTAAGAACTGGAGTTTATTTTGTTGAGGATTTAGAAAAATTCTAACAATTTTTGTTGAATTGAAATTTGAATAATAATATAGTGGTCTCGCATTGAAACAGGATGTTCAATTTGTGAGGTACACATTGTGCAACAAGGAATGTTAAAGAATATTCCAACGTCTACGTTGGACCTCGATATTCAAACCCCGTGTGTCGACGACACTCGTCAGCTCGCAGACCTCTTCGTGGACTATCTTCTCCAGCTCGGTATCGACGCCGTATTCGGTGTGCCGGGCGGTGCGATTGAGCCCCTGTACAATGCTTTGGCGCGAAGCAAAAGGCGAAGTCGCATCCAAGCCGTCGTTGCACGGCACGAGGCAGGCGCGGCTTTTATGGCCATGGGCTATGCGAAAGAAACTGGAAAAATAGGTGTCTGTTGCACCACGACCGGGCCTGGCGCGACAAATGTATTAACCGCCGTCGCGTCAGCCTACTGGGATGAATTGCCTCTATTGGTGATTACCGGGCAAACACCGGTGGCGAATAGCGCGCGCGGTGCATTGCAGGATTCATCAAGCAGCGGCATAAATACCGTGGGCTTATTTCAATATTGTACGCGTTTCAGTCGGCAGGTGGATCATCCTTTGCAGTTTGAACGGCTATTTGTTCAGGCCTTGCAGAGTATGCACGGCGATCCTCCGGGCCCGGCGCATTTAAGCGTGGCCCCTGATATATTTCGACACAATTTAAATCATACGGCGCGCTATGATGCGTTACGCTTTGCACGGCGTGCGCATGTGATAGACATAGCGCAGATTAATGCGCTCGCCAACGAACTCAGAGATACGCGGCAGGCTGTTATCTTGCTCGGTGAGGTATGCGCGCACGGTGTGCGAGAGATCGTGGCATTGGCGGAACGACTGCAAATTCCATTTATTACCACGCCTGGTGCAAAGGGTCTGGTCGCGACCCATCACCCGTTAAACTACGGCGTATTCGGGTTCGCCGGCCATGTCACAGCGCGCGAATTATTGCTGGATCCACGTGTAGATCTAATCGTCGCGGTGGGCACGCGCTTAGGGGAGTGGGATACCTTGGGTTGGGACGAGGCTGCACTATTAAATGAAAAGTTGGTACACGTCGATCAATATTCCACGCACTTCGCATACTCGCTGATGGCGCGCATGCAGGTACAAGGAGATATCGCGCTGATATTCGGCACTTTGCTCAATCGATTTATCGAGATTGACATTACCGCGGCAGTTGCCGGAAATCGGGCACAACTGAATGTAGTTCAGTCCAGTGCAGTTCAATCAGCGGATGTCAAAAGAGACTCCGATTTCGCGATGTCACCGGTGGCGGTTATGACGTGGCTGCATCATCTTTTACCAGAAGACGCCTGTGTTTATGTCGATGCGGGAAATAGCACGTGTTGGGGCGTGCACTACCTGGCGAGTTTCGGACAACGGAAAATTGTCCCCACCGGTGGTGATTGGTTTCGCATGAGCTCACAGTTTGCGTCCATGGGATGGGCGATCGGTAATGCAATAGGTGCTGCTTATGCAAATCGCAACCGTGTTTTCGTATGTGTGACCGGAGATGGCAGCTGGTTGATGAATGGCCAGGAATTTACCGTGGCGGTGGCGGAGCGCATCCCTATGGTGTTTGTAATTTTAAACGATCACGCATACGGAATGGTTAAACACGGGCAACGCATGGCCAATGCAGAACCTATAGCGTTTGCGCTGCCAGAGGTGGATTTTAGTTTGATGGCGTGCGCAATGGGCGGTAAGGGCATACGTGTGCATTCCTTACAACAATTGCAGGACGTGTTGCCGACGCTGAAACATTTATCCGGGCCTTTGGTGTTGGATATTGTCATCGACGGCGAGGTCGTACCGCCGATGCAGGCGCGTGTAAAGGTGCTGGAGGCGGCGCAATGAAGCTGGAAACCGTTAAAAGCGAATTTTGGCAGGAAGTACCCGAGCCCGACGATCCGTTTGGCGCGCGAATATGTCGTTGCGCTGGTTACGATGTATATGGAGAATTGATTCAACGTGCAAGTTATATTGAAGTTCTTTACCTGATATTTTGCGGCGAGCGGCCGACGCGCGAGGCCGCGCGTATGTTGCAAATATTGGCGATTGCGCTCGCTAATCCGGGTCCGCGCGACCCTATGGTACATGCGGCGATGAGTGCTGGTGTAGGCGGTTCTACACACGCGGCGTGTTTAATGGCGGCGTTGGCGGTGGGCGCAGGCCAACGCGGCGGTGCGCGTGAGCTTGTGTTGGCAATGGAAATGTTTGCGGTGGCAGGTGTTGATGTGGTCGCGTGGCGCGCGCAATTTGCACGTGGTTATGCGCGCCCGTTTCGCGATGGCTGGGGTGAGTTGGAACATTTTCCAGGGTTTGATCCGAACGCTAAGGTGTGTGCACTGCCTGTCGTTCAAAGTTTAGCGGCGCTCGCAGACAGGCGGCGTGACGGCCGT
>JAOUGF010000402.1 GCA_029857925.1 Gammaproteobacteria bacterium | reverse complement strand
TCAGCGGGTGGTTCGGTGTCGGAAGAATACGCACCCAAGGCCGCCGCCGCGGGTTGTGTGGTGATCGACAATACCGCGCATTTCCGCTATGACGACGATATCCCGTTGGTGGTGCCGGAGGTCAATCCACACGCCATCGCGCAGTATAAAAATCGTGGCATCATCGCCAACCCCAATTGCTCCACGATACAAATGTTGGTCGCGCTCAAACCTATCCACGATGCGGTAGGCATAGAACGCATCAATGTCGCGACCTACCAATCCGTCTCGGGCACCGGCAAAGAAGCCATTGAAGAACTTGCCAAACAAACGGCCGACATATTGAATGCCCATTCCGCGGTGGCTGAGGTGTACCCGAAGCAAATCGCCTTTAATTGCCTGCCGCAAATCGATGTCTTCATGGAAAATGGTTACACCAAGGAAGAAATGAAGATGGTGTGGGAGACCAAAAAGATTTTCGAAGATAACACGATCGAGGTGAATCCGACGGCGGTACGTGTGCCGGTGTTTTATGGCCATTCCGAGGCAGTGCATATCGAAACCCGCAAAAAAATCACTACGGTGATGGCGCGTGACTTGTTGCGAAAAACCCCTGGCGTGGTGGTCTTGGACGATCGCAAACCCGGCGGCTACCCAACTGCGGTTACTGAGGCCGTTGGCCACGATGCGGTGTACGTGGGGCGTATACGCGAAGACATTTCGCATCCCCGTGGTTTAGATCTGTGGGTGGTGGCCGATAACGTGCGTAAGGGCGCCGCGACGAATAGCGTCCAGATCGCTGAAATCTTGATTCGTGACTATCTAAAATAAAATACTGGTTGTGTGGGATGACCGCTAGGTCGTGGGGTAATCAAAATTCTTAGATACAGATAGGTGCATATGCCGTCCAGCACGATGTGGAGTTCGACATGGAGATCGGCCCTAACCGCGCTTTGGGCGGTGGCTGCCTTGGGCTATGCCGGCGCCAGCTCTGCGCTCGGGGTGGGTGATATCACCGTAAAATCCGCGCTCAATCAGCCCTTAGAGGCAGAAATTGAATTATTGAGCGTGAGTGCGCGCGAACGTGATCAAATCAATGTGGTGGTTGCTCCTCGCGACGTGTTTGATCGCATGGGGATTGAGCGGTCGCCGATTGTTGATCAGCTACAATTTAAAGTGGTGGAAAAGCCTGACGGACGTATCGTGGTGTCGGTGAATACACCGTCCGAATTGCAAGAACCGTTTCTGAATTTTTTGATTGAAGTGAATTGGCCGACAGGGCGCATGTTGCGTGAATTCACCGTGTTGTTAGATCCGCCGAAACTGACGGAAGACCACCAAGCGCAAACACCGCAGGCGCCTGAGACACAGACGCCAAAGGAAATTGCCGCTGCGTTACCGCCGCCTATCCCTATGCCTAAGGCGGAACCCGCAATTCCGCCGCCGCCCCCCGTCGTGGAAGAAACCAAACCCGAAGAAGCACCTGTTGCTGCTGCGCCCGTGTCGCCACCGCCGCGACCCACCGTCGCGACGAGCGAAGAACTCGAATATGGACCGGTGAAGGCTGGCCAATATTTATGGTCGGTGGCGGATCAAATGCGCCCCAAAAATATCCATGTCAGCCAAATGATGGTGGCCTTATTGCGCGACAATCCTCAGGCCTTTATCGGTAACAATATTAATCGGTTAAAAGCGGGACAGGTTTTGCGCATTAAGGATACGGCACAACTCGAATCCGTGGGTGTAGACGAGGCCATCGCCGAGGTGGAAAAGCAGTATCAAGAATGGCTGACCTTCCGCAAAGGGCGGTTGGCGCGCCACCAGGCGACGCAATTAGCGGATAACAAGTCCGCCGCCACCGATGATGCTGATGCCCCGAAAAAGACCACCAGTGAAGGCAAGCGTAAAGCCGCCAAAGGTACGCGACTGGAGTTGGTCACACCCAAGGCAAAACCGAGCGCGGAGCAGGCGGAAAGCGAGCGTGCGGCGGCGCGGGAGGCGGCAAAATCGCTCGACAAAATGCGTGCTGATCTGAATCAGGCGGCCTCTAATTTAGATCGTATGCGCAATGATAATCAAAATAAAAAAACCCAGGTTTCCGCATTGGAAAAACAGATCTCCGACATGCAGTTACTGATAGCGCTAAAAGATCAGGAATTGCACTTGTTACAACAGCGGATGCGTGAAAAGGGCATAGACCCTGAGGAAGGCGCATTTAAAGGGCGTGAAGAATCTCCGTTGGGTAAAATTGATATGTCGGTAAGCGCGGACAAGCGAGTGCCGTCTATAGATAAATCACAGGAGAAAAAAGATGCCAAATCGGATCAGGCAAAGGTGGCGGCCGCAAAAGGCTCGCGGTGGTGGGCTAACCCCTGGATTTGGTTGGGTTTGGGCGCGAGTTTAGTAGTGCTGGCGGTAGGACTGTGGTGGCGCGGGCGCAGGGACCAGATGCAGCAATTTGAGGTGGACGACGATGCGCCCGCTGAGCAAACGAATTTGGCTGCGACGTTGCCTAAAGGTCGTACAACGCCGATCATTGTAGATGAAAGTTCTGTGGTCGTGGATACCGCCACGAATCCGGCCAGTGGCGTCGTCACGAAACACGAGAGCGACCCATTGTCAGAGGCCGAAGTCTATTTGACCTATGGCCGCTATCAAAAGGCAAAAGAAGTGCTTAAATCCGCGATACAGGCAGATCCGGATCGCCATGAGCTCAAACTGAAGTTGTTGGAAACCTATTATTTCGCGGAAGACCATGTCGGCTTTGAAAAACAGGCCGAGGAATTGTATGCCGCACTTGGAGGGCAACCGGGTCCCTTATGGGATAAGGCCACGGAATTGGGTCAGGACTTGGTACCGAATCACCCATTGTTCCGCCCGATAGGAGGGACGGATTTGGCGGAAACCATGATAAGCCCGCCGGATAGATCAGAACCTAAATCAGCCGACTTAGCGGGGACGCTGGCATTAGATACAGCGAAAAACGGTGCTGATAAGGTCAAACGTATCTCAGCGGTGGAGGCTGCGCGCCCCCCCGCGTGGGCGATGGAACGTTCAGAG
>JAOUGF010000401.1 GCA_029857925.1 Gammaproteobacteria bacterium | reverse complement strand
CAAATTTTTGTCGGGCAGGGGTGACGCATGGCGATGTGTGCGCTGAACGGCTACGCTATAAAAATAGCGGGCGGCCTTCACAGGTCTCGCGTACGGGTATCTATGCAACGCCAGGGCTGATTACTGTTCGAGCGCGCGTAGCGGCCATGGCAAACTTGCCGAGGTCCGTTGATGAGATCTACAGGATACAACCCTAGACTGAAGTGAGGTTAATGGCAATTATGATGAACGGTGCCAAAAAACGTAAGGCCGCGAAAATTGACTCCTTAATCGGGCAAAATACCGAAATGCAGGGCGACGTCGTGTTCTCCGGCGGATTACATGTCGATGGGCGCGTGAAGGGCAATGTCATGGCCAAAGACAAAGAGTCGCTGTTGACCATTAGCGATCAAGGGGTCATCGAAGGCGAAGTGCGTGTCGCGAACATCGTATTAAACGGGCAGGTCATCGGCGATGTCTACGCCGAAGAGCGTATAGAACTCGCCACACAGGCACGAGTCATAGGTAATGTGTACTACTCGCTTATAGAAATGGCGATCGGTGCCGAAGTTAATGGTAAACTTGTGCATCGTGTCGAGGGTGAAAAGGAAAAGCCCGCCCTCTCCCATATGCGTGAAGGAGCTCACGCTAAGCCAGCATAGTAGTTGACATATTTACTCGGGTATAGTATACAAGGTAAAACTTCTGGAGATTCGCCATGAATGCAGCTGTACAAGTCCCTAGCCCACTGAATTTCACTGACGCTGCCGCAGCGAAGGTAAATGACCTCATTAAGGAAGAGGGGAACCCGTCTTTGAAGCTACGGGTATTCGTCTCTGGCGGGGGTTGTTCTGGGTTTCAATATGGCTTTACGTTCGATGAAAGCGTCAATGAAGGTGACACCGCCGTAGAGAAAAGCGGCGTTACCTTGTTAATTGACCCGATGAGCTACCAATATTTGGTTGGCGCCGAAATCGACTATACGGAAGGCTTAGAAGGCGCCCAGTTTGTCATCCGTAACCCCAATGCAACCACCACTTGCGGTTGCGGGTCGTCATTTTCGGTCTGATACTTCCGCAATACGCCCGTTGCGCGTGTGGCACGCCGCGTCAAGTCTGGTGCGCAGTGCTGTCCACGCCACGCGCTTTGGTTGATTAATCAAACACATGGCGGTATAGTCCTAGCCGTGTCCCCCCGTGGGATACGGCTCGCCGCGTGAATTGGTCGAGGAAATCCCCAAAAAAATTCAATACAGCATGTGTAAAATCATGCTTGGAGTGATATTCCGCCTGGCTCAAGTATCCTGCGTTTAACGCGATACACTACTGGTCAAAGGCGTGAATGCACCATAAATCTACGGAGTTGCGCGTATGAATGAATACCTGCCAGGGTTGGAAGGCGTCCCCGCCACCAAATCTAACATTTCAGACATCGATGGCGATAAAGGCATCCTGTCTTATCGTGGTTACCCGATAAGCCAACTCGCCGAACACAGCACATTTGAAGAAACGACACTATTGCTGTTGGACGGCCAATTGCCCACGTCAGACACCCTTGCGGTGTTTGACGATCAACTGCGTAAAAATCGGCGTGTCAAATACAACATCCGCAATATGATGATGAGCCTGCCGGCCACCGGCCACCCGATGGAGATGTTGCAAACGGCAGTGGCCAGCCTCGGGATGTTTTACCCGGGGAGTGAATGCCTTACTGGCGGTGATGCCTGCGCGGACCTCGATTACGTGCGCAATATGACGGTCAAGATCATCGCCCGCATGCCGGTCATGGTGACCATGTGGGAACACATACGTAATGGCTATGACCCCGTCGCGCCGCGTGCGGATTTAAACTATGCCGCCAATTTTCTATACATGTTTACCGGTCAGGAGCACGACCCGTTTGTTGTCGATATTTTTGACAAGTGTTTGATATTGCATGCAGAGCATACGATAAACGCCTCTACCTTCGCAGCCCTGGTCGCAGGCTCCACCCTCACCAGCCCGTATGGCGTAGTCGCGGCGGCCATCGGCACCTTGTCTGGCCCCTTGCACGGCGGTGCCAACGAAAAAGTGGTGGCAATGCTTAAACAAATCGGCTCGCCTAGCAAGGTGAAGGCGTGGTTGGACAACGCGCTGGCCAATAAAGAAAAGATATGGGGGATGGGGCACCGTGAATACAATGTGAAAGACCCCCGCGCGACCATTTTGCAAAAATTCATGGAAAGCTACATCAAACAAAAAGGCGGGAAACTCAGCGCGTTGTTTGAGACCGCGTTGGCCTTGGAAGAGGTCGCACAGGAAAGATTAGGCGCCAAAGGCGTATATCCGAATGTCGATTATTACTCAGGCATTTTATATTCCGAGATCGGCATCCCGGTCGACCAATTCACGTCGATATTCGCCGTCGCGCGCTCGGCGGGCTGGTTGGCGCACTGGCGTGAGCAATTGTCCAATAATCGCATCTTCCGGCCCACGCAGGTGTATACCGGCTCGCCGACGCGGGATTATGTGCCGATAAAAAAACGCAGGGCGCCGTAACGGTGCTTCAGCGGTGGCGCCCATAACACCAATAAATTGACATCGTGTGATGCGTGGGGGTCAGGTTGGATATATCGCCCCCAGCACCACCGGGTGGCGAGCCCCTGTTACATGCGTTAGATTGCCAGGTTGGCCCGCTAACGTGCGTGCCGCAAGCCACGCAAATGTCACGGCCTCTACGTAGTCGGGATCAACGCCATAAAACGCGGTGGAATTTACCGTTGAACTCGGCAGCAAGGCCTGTAGCCGTTGCATCAAAAATTCATTGTGCACACCGCCACCACATACCAGCACTTCATGTGTTTGTGGCGTTTGGGCTTGTATCGCCTGCGCAATTGTATACGCCGTCAACTCCACCAATGTTGTCTGGATATCCACGGCCGTCCAACCGGGTTGCAACAGCGCGGTGAGCCAGGCCTTATTAAAGTGTTCGCGCCCGGTACTCTTAGGGGCGGGCAAAGCAAAATAGGGGTCGGCAAGCAACGTCTGAAGCAACGCGGGGATTACATGCCCCTGAGCAGCCCAGGCCCCTCCCTGGTCGTAG
>JAOUGF010000400.1 GCA_029857925.1 Gammaproteobacteria bacterium | reverse complement strand
GATCGCCAACTATCCCCTCTAACAACGAATTAAACAGCGAGAGTTGTGCAGTTGTTTTAGGGTCTTCGCGCGCATCCGCGTTTGCAAAATGTGACATCAGGGTGATCGGTTTTTGCACTGCGTCTATGCGTTGCAATTGATCCCAGGCGGTACGCGCGGATTCCGCCGAAAAACCCAGGCGATTCATTCCGGTATTGATCTTTAACCACACCCGTATCGGCGACAATTTTTGCGCGGCTTGCAGCAACGTGATTTGGTCGGGATGATGTACGACCGTATCCAAACGGTTTTCTGCGATAACGGGCAACTCATCCGCGTCGCTAAACCCTTGTAACAATAAGATCGGTGTGTCGATGCCCGCATCGCGTATCAACAGCGCCTCTTCTAAACACGCGACGCCAAAGCCGTCTACGCCGCGCAACCCCTTCGCGATACGCACCACATCATGGCCATAGCCGTTGGCCTTAATGATGGCCAAAATTTTTGCTTGCGGCGCCGCTGTCCGCACTCGTTGTAAATTATGCCGCAAGGCATCAATATTGATATAGGCGCGTGCCGCGTGTGTCACTCGTATGCCCCATCGAATTGGTTAGAAACATGGTTTTCAAAACGTGTGTATTGCCCCAAAAAGGTGAGCCTGCGCATTCCGATCGGGCCATTACGTTGCTTACCGATAATAATTTCAGCGGTGCCTTTATCCGGACTGTCTTCGTTATACACCTCATCGCGATAGATAAATACGATGACATCGGCGTCTTGTTCGATAGCGCCCGATTCCCGCAAATCCGACATTACCGGCCGCTTGTTTGGGCGTTGCTCTAAACTCCGATTCAACTGCGACAACGCAACAATAGGCACTTCCAATTCTTTGGCCATGGCCTTTAACGAACGGGAAATTTCAGAGATTTCCCCCGCCCGGTTTTCTTTGAAGCCGGGAATCCGCATCAACTGTAAATAATCGATAACGATAAGCCCCAGTTTTCCATGCTCGCGGGTCAAACGTCGCGAGCGCGCGCGCAATTCATTCGGCGACAACGCGGGCGTATCATCGATAAACAACGGCGCCTCGGCCAATACACCGACGGCATGGGTCAACTTCGGCCAATCATCGTCTTCTAATTTTCCGGTGCGCACCTTATGTTGGTCTATGCGGCCCAACGACGACATCAAACGCATCGCCAATTGTTCGCCGGGCATTTCCATACTGAATACGGCCACCGGCAAACGCACATGCACGGCTACGTTTTCCGCGATATTCATTGCGAACGTGGTTTTCCCCATCGATGGTCGACCCGCCACGATCACCAAATCCGAGGATTGCAGACCAGAGGTCATTTCGTCAAAATCACTAAACCCGGTGGCCGCACCGGTGATCGGATTCTGCTGTTGAAACAACGTGTCTATTCGATCGACCGCCTTGGTTAAAAGTTCGCGTATTCCGACAAAACCCCGTTTTGCGCGCGCACCCACCTCGGCGATCTCAAAAATAAGCCGTTCCGCTTCATCCAACACCTCCGCGCTCTCGCGCCCCTCGGTGTTATAGGCCATCTCGGTAATTTTTGTAGACGCCTGTGCCAAGCGCCGCAGCATAGAGCGTTCACGCACAATCTGCGCATAGGTTTTGATATTCGCCGAACTCGGCGTGTTTTTGGCAAGTGCACCTAAGTATGCAATCCCGCCCGCGTGATCCAATTCGCCGTTGTTGTCCAACCACTCGGAAACAGTGACAACATCGAACGGTCGGTTGTGTTCCGCCAATGCCTGCACCGAACGGAATATTAAACGATGATCGTGCCGATAAAGGTCTTCTTCCAGCAATAGATCAGCGACATGGTCCCACGCGGTATTATCCAGCAGTAAGCCGCCTAAAACCGACTGCTCCGCCTCTATCGAGTGCGGTGGGGTTTTCAGACGCTCCAAACTCGCGTCATTTTCACTATGATTTTTTGCACCTTCAGACATGAATAAACTTTACACCTGCATCAAACTACTTAAATCAATTCGGGAACGAACAAACTAAGCGCGGCATAGTCATTGTTCGAATTAATAGCGTGGTCAAATACCTTCCACCACGCAGGTATCGTACATTGAATCGCCAACGCTATGGGTAACTACGACAAAGGAATTTACAGCGGAAGCTCGACAAAAGTCATGGATATCGGTGCCGCAGACCCTACAACCTAACCCATTATCCTAGAAACCGCGGTTGACCGCTACTGCCACGCCTAACGCTATGAACTTATTAAATTATTTGTTTTAGGACGTTCACCCATTGGATGGGTGCGCTATACCGTGTATTACACGCTTTACCACACGTATGGCAGCGTTGAAAACTAATGCGGGGATAGCCAATAGCAAGGTTTGCGCCTTGCCTGTGCATGTTAAAGCGCACACTCCACGGTATCTAGCTGTCGTTTCTATGAGTATGGAAACGGGGCAGCCAGTTGTCCACCGGAATTTATTAAGGGAACCTCTAAAAATTCGCTGAGCGACACATCGCGTCGTTGAAAAGGGTCGAAAAATGCTCAGATATGTCAGCCCTTTGAGGCAACGTGTAAACTATGCTTTTTCGCCCCTTTCCGCCTAGCGCCGCATCCCTTGATCGAATTTTTAGAAATTCCCTTAAGACTATTCTGTAAAAAATGAAGTTACTGGTTAAATTAGCGCTAGCAAGCTGAGAGAACGCGCATCCAAAACAGTGTGTGAACCATTTTAGAAGAACAATTTGAGTAGCGCGCCCCAGCGACATGCAATGTGACTTCACCGCACGTCGGGAACGTTATGCAACGCGTTGGTTAGCAGAACGATCCATCTAACCAACGCGATTGGACTGCCGAAGCGATTATGCCTCCGGTACCACCGCGACTTTAATCATCGCTGCAACATCCGGGTGCAACTGTACTTCGATATCGAATTCGCCAACAAAACGCAACGGACCTTCCGGCATGTGTACTTCTTGCTTTTCCAACGCGATACCGGCATCTGTGACGGCCTGCGCAACGTCGCGCACGCCGATAGATCCGAACAGCTTACCTTCATCACCGGCGCGGCTGGCAAGTGTC
>JAOUGF010000399.1 GCA_029857925.1 Gammaproteobacteria bacterium | reverse complement strand
CATTCTTCTTCGTGACGTCTATCGCCACCCCTTCCCGCGCTGCAATAACGACCTCAACACGCCGCCAGTCTATCCTATCGATCAACGCTTTACTGTAGGCGAGCTTGTGTACATCCTCGAGCGTTACGACAGTGTCGTTGTAGACATCGCGATGCACCTCGATAAAAATCCGGGTATCGTGTTCCGTCATCAACACCGGCGCGGAGATAATCTTAACAACGGTGCCCTTGGTCACTCTGGAAAATAGTAATTCAACGTCATCGTTGTGCATACGTATGCAACCATGGCTCTGAAAATGGTAAACACTCGCGGGTGCAATGGTGCCGTGTATGCCATACCCGGGTGCATTCAATCCTATCCAAAATTTTCCCAATGGATTGTCCGGTCCTGGCGAAACCTTTTTTTCGACAATTACATTTTCACGCATCATTTCTTCTTGTATAGATTTTGGCACCAGCCACACCGGGTTTTTTTGCAGGCTGATGACTTGAAACAATCCTTGTACGGTAGGCCAATCAGGTTTGCCCAACCCCACCGGAAAGGCGCGCTCGAGTTTGCCTTCTTGAAATAAAAACAGCATACGTTGCGGAAGATTAATGATAATCCCTGTGGACAAAGATTCGGGAATGATATGGCGATTTACTACAGTGAGCATCTGATCCGGCAGGACAAAATCGGGATCAGGCAATGCGTTGTCCCGCGCCAGGATTTGCGCGGACACGCCAAAACGTGCGCCGATCTTTTCCAAATAGTCGTTCAGCACGACACGATAGCTGATACGGCCACCCGTCAATGTCTGCACGGTTTCGGTTTCCATCGCGACGCAGGTTTCTGCGCCGATGAGTATACATGTAAGAAGAAAGAAGATTTCGCGAAATCGGCGGTGGATGCGAGGTGATTTTACCATCAATTTATTCAACCGCATTTCCTCAGTGGCGTAGCGTAGATCAATGCCTTTGGTGAGTGGCTGCGCGCCCTGCAATGCTGACTCCGAATGCCCGGTCGCCTATCTAGTATACGCTAGTTGCAGTACACCACCATGCGGGGACGTCCCTGCTCCCTCACCCGCCACCCAAACGACACTTAACCTGCGGGGGGCCGGAGGTGATGCCACACAACCGTCTTATTTCGCTGTGCAATTGTACATTCAAGCATTGCCACCCTGTCGTTACTTAAAAACGTCACGCGACATGCCAGCTCAATGTGCATAGGGACCTACGAAGCGGATTTTTGCGAACTACTAGACCTTAGGCAAGCGCGATCTGTTGCATTCGCCGCATTGAACAAACCCTGACAACAAATCGCACACCCTGGCCGGATGAACAATGCCTCATATTTCAACGACCGTCTCCGCCTTGTGATACTCGCCGTACCCGCACGTAACATTCGATGCGTTTCAAACGATGCTAAATAGCCATGAATTGCACACAATTCACCATCATTACTCTTAAGCGCACGCGGATAAATCGTTGCATTGAGTAAGTGACATCCAGTAAACTCAAGCCCTTGCGCTGGAATATCTCACAATAACGCACGAGGATGAGCACCTGTATGAAAATTGCGACACGGGGATTATTTGTCTTTGGTTTACTAGTGACTGCAGTATTGACGGCTTGTAGCCGTGAAAAATCCGACAATACCGGCGAGAACGCGGCCGGCCCACCCGCCGATACGTATTTCTCACTTGCCGTTACCGACAATTCGCACAATCACACCGGTGCGAAATTATTATTCCTGGATTTCCAAACGACCAGGGACAACACCGCAATACGTAACAATGTCGTGATTTCACCACAGGTCGCACGCGCCGCCATTGCGTTGGACGGCGACGCGAAGGATTGGGATACCGCGTCCCTGACAACAATAAAAGGCCTGCCACAAAACAATTATCCGCTGAGCGAATTTATTGATGCGCAGTCTGCAGACATGACCGTGGGTTCGGCCTGGGACGAGGATTACATCTATTTTCTCGTACAGTGGGAAGATGCGGGCCATACCGCAAGCACACAAATGAATAAATGGGAATATGACGGCACCACATGGCGAGCGAAGCCCCATCGTGGCGTGACGGCAGGCGCGCCCAATGCCAACGCGGTCAATCGGAACCATCTGTTGACGGGCAACGAAGACGAAGATCGTGTGTTGATGATGTTTCCAATTATCGATACCGAGAATAATTTTGCAGCGGGCCAATTGGGTTGCGCGGCCTATTGTCATGCCAATTTGAAACTTGACAATCCTTTGCAAAATTACACCGGCGCAGGAGTGGCGGAAATGCACACAAACCGAGCAGACGATCACGCAGATGTTTGGCATTGGAAATCGACGCGCACGGCGCCCTCGGGTTTTGCCGACGATGCCTATATCGGTTTTGCCGCCCGCGCCGAAGACGGTCACAAGGCAGACAGCGGCAATGCCGCCTATCGTGAAAATAACCAGGACGGGCACCCGGCATGGCGTCACAAAGATGCGGCACACAGAGCGGATGACGTCTTAACAGAGGGTGATGTTGAAGCCATTGCCGAAGCGCCCACGGCCGGTAATACATTGCCCGCATTTATCAGCGTGATGCCCAGCGCTAGTCGCGCGGATGTGCAGGCGCGTCACCGCTATGACGACGTCACCCATCGCTGGACCGTGGAATTCCGCCGTGCCCGCATGACCGGCAATTCAGACGACAGACAATTCGGCACAAACGGCGTCAACGCGACACCACCCGCCGTTGCGGCGATTTCGAATGTCGATAGCGTGGCGGGTGAAAATTCTTTTAATGCCAACTGCAGAGGTTGCCATAGCGCCCATGGTGCGGGCAGCACCTTCGGCAATGCGTGGGTCTATCCGCGTAATCAACGCGCGTCGGGTTCGCTGATATCAAAAGCGGTGCGCACGGTAGGCATGATGGGCGGATTTAAAGACCTGCCCGAACAAGAGATCGAGAACATTGCCGCGTTTTTGCAGACCCAGGCCACCTTCGTTGATCAACGCCTATTGAAGGTCACCCTTAACGGTGTGTCCACCGCCGTCGCCGCGAATGCGATTACCAGTGCACCTACCGGTATCGATTGCCTGG
>JAOUGF010000398.1 GCA_029857925.1 Gammaproteobacteria bacterium | reverse complement strand
TATCAATACCGACAACGTAATCGGTGAGATATTATCGTCTTTTTCGCGCCCCGCGACGAATTGTTCTAAGGTTGCGTACGCCGCCCCTTTAGGGTGGGCCGATTGACTGTGTTGATCGTCAAAATTGGCGACGGCCTCCAAAAAATTCGCCTGTTGTTTTACTAAATCTATAAGCTGATTTCTGCGGTCTACATAATTATTTGCGTATATGATTAAGCAAATGCTTAAGGAAGCAATGGTAAGCGAGATAAGTACAATGGAAATCAATGCATGACGTGTTTTTTGAATTTCGTTATAGCTGAGGTAGCGCAGGGTCGCCGCTGCGGCAATAAAAATTAGAAGTGCGGTTACGATGTCTAATCCGGTTAATAGTTCGCTGTCGATGACGATGCGTGTATTACTGTTTGCGGCCGCAAGCGGTTTCCATGAGGTGCCGGACATGCCAAGGTAGTGCATACCGCTGGCGGCGGCGCCCAGTACAAGCGCCGCGTACCCCAGGTGCAGCAAGGGGATGTCTTTTGAAGAATGTAATAACCTCCGCAATATGTACAATGCAACTGCGGATATAGCGCAGGAATACAGGACTGAGAACGCGACTATGTCGGTATCATAAGCCATGGTGGCGGGAATGGTGATGGAATCCATACCGATATAATGCATCGCGGAAATGCCTATACCCATAAGACAGCTGACAAGTGCTGAGAGAAAAATATTTTGATAGTCGCTGTTTGCGTATGTAAATAATCCAATCGTTGTTGCATAGATCATTGTAAAAGATACAATCAAACGAACAAACTCATAGGTGATTACAAAGGGCGTCTGGTAGGCTTGCATACCTACAAAATGCATAGACCATATTCCAAATGCGGCGATTAGCGCGGCGCCCCATAAGGCGATGCGATTAATATCACTTGCGGTTTTGAATTTATTTAAAAGATAAATTGCGATATAAAAAAATATCACGACAATTGCGATGGACAATGCAACGAGGGTGTAGGAATAATGTGTAGAAATGTGTGGCATGGTTACCGCGTTGTCTCTTGTGTGTAGAGTTAGCGGAAGTAGTGGCGTATGCCTGATGATGTCTATTTGTAAAATATTATTTCGATCAAACACAAATTCAATTGGTATAATCGAAACTTCTGGCTGAGTTGCAATGGGGATTAATAAACTATCTATAGCTGTGCGGAGAAGCTGCGTTGTAACGTATGAATGTAGCGCATCCGCAGAAAATGCTATGCGATAGAAGAGGGCTGTGTAGGTCGAGGGTGTTAATTATTGCAGTTTTTGCCGCAAATAGACTGCGTTTAGGGTGGTGTAAGGCGAGGGCCGTGTTATTCTAGGGTTATGATATCCAAGCAATTATGGCGCTCCCTAGGGGTTTCGAACCCCTGTTCTCGCCGTGAGAGGGCGATGTCCTAGGCCACTAGACGAAGGGAGCGGGTCTGTCGGTAATCAGCAAAACCGTGTAAAATTATAAACATGCTTTATCTCAATGTCACCTTATTCCGGCAACCACATGGGGCGAGACTCTGATTAACCCTACAGTTACTCCGCGTGCAGAACACGCCATCTCGCGTTCCAACATCAGCAAAAACGCCCTGCGGGTCTTGTATCGACTGCATGAAGCGGGTTTTCAGGCCTATTTGGTCGGTGGGGGTGTGCGCGATCTCCTGTTGGGGCGCGAACCTAAAGACTTCGACGTGGTGACGGACGCCCGTCCGGCCCAGATCAAGGAGTTGTTCCGCAATGCCCGGCTCATCGGTCGGCGGTTCGTATTGGCGCATGTGCAATTTGGGCAGGAGGTCATTGAGGTCGCCACGTTCAGAGGCCAATCGGTGGGCGAAGACAATACTGACCGCGTCACCGTTGATGGCATGATCCTCCGCGATAACGTCTATGGCACGATGGACGAAGACGTGTGGCGCCGCGACTTTACGGTGAATGCGTTGTATTACACCATCGCCGATTTTTCGGTGGTGGACTATGTGAACGGCATGGCGGACCTCAAGGCCGGCGTGTTGCGCCTGATCGGAGAGCCGGAGCAACGCTACCGCGAAGACCCGGTGCGCATGTTGCGCGCGGTGCGTTTTGCGGCCAAGTTGGGGTTTCGCATAGATCCAAGCTGTGAACGTCCACTGCTGGAAAACGGTAATCTGCTGGAAGCCGTACCGCCTGCGCGTTTGTTTGAAGAAGTGCTAAAAATGTTTTTGGCTGGGGATGCGCTGAAGAGTTTCGAGCTGCTGCGCCATTATGATCTCTTTGGGCGGTTGTTTCCGTCTACAGAGGCGGCGTTGGCAGAGGAAGTCGACGGGTTTCCAAATCTGTTGGTGGCCAATGCGCTACGCAATACCGACACTCGCGTGGCAGAAGACAAACCCGTGACCCCCGCGTTTATGTTCGCGGCGTTGCTGTGGCCCGCCGTGGTGAGGCGCCGTCTGGCGTTAGAAGGACGTTTGGGTGCCGCACCCGCGTTGCAGCAGGCGGCTACCGACTGCGTTAGAGAAGCGGTGGAACGCGTGTCTATTCCTAGGCGGTTTTCGATGCCTATGCAGGAGATATGGGGCCTGCAAGATCGTTTCGTGCAACGCAATGGCAAGCGCGCGGCGCGTTTATATGCGCACCCGCGTTTTCGCGCGGCCTATGATTTTATGTTATTGCGCGCCGAGGCGGGCGAGGTCGATGAAGATACCGCGCGTTGGTGGACAGAGTATCAAGCGGGGGATGACCAGGTGCGCACCACCCTAGGCGACGCGGCGGTAAACGAAGTTGTTGGTGATGACACTCCGCCCGCGCAGCGCCCACGTCGCCGCAGACGGCGTGGCGGGGGCGGACGCGGTCGCGGAGGCCATGGGGCAAGTGCGGCCTAAACAGGCCCACGCCCCTGCACGCGCATGAGCAATGTCGCTTGTTTTGTCGGTTTAGGCAGCAATTTGGGCGATAGCGTTGCGACCTTACGCGCCGCCGTGCAGCAGTTGGCGGCCTTGCCGGAGACCCGCGTGCATAGGGTTTCGCGCTGCGTGCGCAGCAAGCCGCTAGGTAGTCTGCCGCAGAATGATTATATTAATGCCGTTG
>JAOUGF010000397.1 GCA_029857925.1 Gammaproteobacteria bacterium | reverse complement strand
CATCGCGCAGACGCGTGCCCTTGCGCCGGGCATCCAGATCGAGATCCTAACGCCGGATTTCCGTGGCCGGGTCGCCGAGGCGGTGGAGATACTGGTCACGCAGCCACCGGATGTGTTCAATCACAATCTGGAAACCGTGCCACGCCTGTACAAATCGGTGCGCCCCGGCGCCGATTATGCGCATTCGCTGGGGTTGATCCAAACCGTCAAACAACGCCTGCCCACGGTGCCCACCAAATCCGGCCTGATGCTGGGTGTCGGCGAAACCTTAGACGAGGTGGCGCAAACCATGCGCGATTTACGCGCGCACGGCTGCGATATGTTGACGTTAGGGCAATACCTCCAACCCACGCGCCATCACTTGCCCGTGGTCGAATATTTGCAGCCCCAAGTCTTTACAGATTTGGCACGGCTGGGCGAGGACATGGGGTTCAAAAATGTCGCCAGTGGGCCTATGGTACGTTCGTCCTATCATGCGGATCTGCAAGCGGCGGGGCGATTAACACCACAGGAGTAAAAAGCGTCATGCGGCAGCGCACCTGGATTTCCTTCGTCCAAGGCCACCCTCTTCGCAATATCACCCGCGGATGCATTGCGACATTGATGCTTACCCAGGCGCATGCCCATCCGACGGATGAGGCGCCCGCCCGCTGTGTTACCCCTGGCGAATGGCAGGCACTGGCACCCGGTGCCGCGCAAGTGGTCGCAAATGGCGACCTGCTACAACGCCTGGCCAAACAACGTGTGGTGATGTTAGGGGAAGACCACGACAATCGCGAACATCATCGTTGGCAACTCCATACGCTGATCCAACTCTACACCCTGCAACCGAAAATGGCGCTGGGCTTTGAGGCGTTTCCGCGCCGTGTGCAACCCGTGCTGGATCGTTGGGTAGCGGGTGAGTTGACCGAGGCCGCATTTCTGAAGGCCATCGATTGGAAGGCTATCTGGACCTATGACGCCGAACTGTATCTACCGATGTTTCACTTCGCGCGCCAATACCGTATTCCGCTGATCGCGCTGAATATAGAGCGCAGTCTGATCTCCAAGACCAGCGAAAAGGGCTGGGCAAATGTACCCGTCACCGAGCGCGAAGGATTGACCGAACCCGCTGCCGCCGACGAAAAATATGTCGCGATGCTGCGCGAGGTATTTAATCAACACCGTCACGCCCACGGCCATGGACATGAAAAGTCGGCGCGCGCGCAAGATGAAGATGCGTTACAGCGTTTTGTGCAAAGCCAGCAGGTCTGGGATCGCGCGATGGCGGAGGCGTTGGCGACCGCGTCGCACCGTGCGGACGTGCGCATCGTGGTCGGCGTGATGGGGGCCGGGCACTTGATGCATGGCTATGGCGTGCCTCACCAATTAAAGCACCTGGGCATCACCGACACGATGAGCCTGCTACCGTGGGACGGTGCGATCGCGTGCGCAGAATTACAGCAACAGGTTGCCGATGCAGTATTCGGTTTGCAGCGCCCCGACGACGACGGCGCGCATGCCGCAATAAAACCGAAACTGGGTGTCTATCTGGAACGCACCGCACAAGGGGTGCGTGTCGCGAAGCTGACGCCTAAAAGTGTGGCGATCGCGGCAGGGCTAAAATCCGGCGACATCGTTGAGCAGGTCGCCGGGCAATCGGTCAAACAAGTGGAGGATGTCGTGTCTATCGTACAGGCCACCGCGCCGGGGACGTGGTTGCCCCTGCGTATACGACGCGACAAAAAGGCGATAGACATCATCGCCAAATTTCCAGCACATACACAAGACCCCACGCCCTGAGGCGCATATTTGCGACAATTTGCAAACCCATACTAATTGTTTACACTAGCAGCCAGTTGGACGTAAATCACAATTACACAAATAACGAGTGAACGAATACCACTGGGGGCTACGCAAATGGCATAACGCGCACTGCGTGGCAGGGGCAGACGTAGTGAAATAGGAATTCGATATGCGGTACAAAATTTTCGCGCTGGTCATGGTGGCGCAATCCTTGGCGGCCTGCGGTTTGGTAGAAAATGTCAAACCTTGGGATCGCGACATCCTCGCACAAGAACCGATGTTATTAGACGCCAATCCAATGTTCAATCTGATGGACGAAAAGATTTATTTCAGCCGCGAAGGCGCGCGCGGCGGTGCAGGCGTAGGCGGCGGGGGTTGCGGATGCAATTAAAAAGGCCTGCATCTATCAGTGCCGCGCTTTCCGCGGCGACGTATTCCTTATTGAGTCATGGCGCGGACAAGGCCTGGGATGTGGAGGCCACCGCGCTGGTCTACAGTGAACGCGAACGCATCACCGTCAACGAAGACGTCGTTAAAATCAAGATAGATCAAGGTAACGAGAAGACGTTTACACTGACCGGTATCATCGACGTGATGACGGGCGCCTCGCCCACCGGGGCAAGCAAATTGGGCGCAGGTAACACGCTGACCAGTCCGTCGGGCGGTAAGTTCAACGCGAGCCCAAACCAAGCGCCGATGGCTCAGTTTTCAGACCAACGCTACGCATTGCATGCCAGCTGGGATCGCCCCTGGTCCAAAAACGCACGAGTGGCCTATGGTGTGGATTTTTCAGACGAAGTAGATTATGCATCGTTAGGCGGCAGTTTCAACTTGAGCGGTGATTTTTTTGAAAAAATGACCAATTTCACCTTCGGATTCAGCGGCAACTGGGACCGGATTCGACCTATCAACGGCATACCCATCGGCCTCAATCAAATTGACGACCGCAAGGCCAATTATGAGCTGGACAATAAACTTGGATTACAGGGTTTGCTTGGCATCACGCAAGTGCTTAACCGGCGCACGTTATTACAATTCAACTTCACATTGGCCAATCAATCGGGTTACCTCAACGACCCCTATAAGGTGATCAGTTACGGGGCCGTGAATTCAAACACGTATCACAATAGTTTTTATGAATCCCGGCCGCAATCGCGTACCAGCCGGATTTTTTATAGCAAACTCAATTACGCGCGCACCGACGGCGGCTTCGTCAGCCTAGCCGGGCGTTATTATAAAGACGATTGGAACCTGCGCCAGGTGATGGCCGAAATCAAACTCGACCAACCTTTGGCGGG
>JAOUGF010000396.1 GCA_029857925.1 Gammaproteobacteria bacterium | reverse complement strand
TCGGACATCACAAACTTCGATCTCGAAGATCCGACGCATCTCGCGCGCTTGCAAGATCCCATGCTTGCGCTGCAAGACCTGCACGGCCTGATTATTATCGACGAAGTGCAACGCACACCTCGATTGTTTGAAGTCATTCGCGTCCTCGTCGATCGTGAACCGCGCCGCGCGCGTTTTTTGATACTCGGCAGCGCCTCACGCGACCTTATACAGCAATCCTCCGAAACACTGGCGGGCCGCATCTCGCACATCGAATTGACGCCATTTTTAGCGACGGAAGTTGGAAAAACCGATGTGAAAAAACTGTGGACACGCGGCGGCTACCCTCTCTCCTTTTTAGCGAAATCCGAGACCGTCAGCGGCCAATGGCGCAAGGCCTACATCACCACGTATTTGGAACGCGACATCCCCGCCTTGGGGATACAAATCCCCGCGGCGACGTTGCGGCGATTTTGGATGATGTTGACGCATTATCACGGTCAGGTCGTCAACTATTCGGAGTTGGGCCGCTCCTTCGGCATCGCCGACACCACCGCACGAAAATATATCGACATCCTGGCCGCCACCTACATGATTCGGCAATTGCCACCGTGGTTTGAAAACCTAAAAAAGCGCCAGGTCAAATCGCCCAAGATTTACCTTCGCGACAGCGGTATTCTGCATACGTTGTTGGGCGTGGAAGACGGCAAATCCCTGAATTTTCACCCTAAACTAGGCGCGTCGTGGGAAGGGTTCGCGATCGAACAAATCATTCATAAATTCGGCGCGGAAGAAGGCGAATGCTATTTTTGGTCGGCCTATGGCCGTGCCGAGATCGATCTGTTATTGATTAAAAACGGTAAACGATTGGGATTCGAAATCAAGCATACCAGCACACCTAAAATCACCACTTCGTTGCTCACCGCGCAACAAGACCTCGCGCTGGACGAAACCCTCATTGTTTTTCCCGGCAAGGAATCCTTTCCGTTGTCGCCGACGATCCGCGCGGTAGGGTTGGAGGCGTTGTTATTTTGAACGCGTTCTTGCGCGACAACGCACAACGGGAATTTGATACGCCGAAGAGCGCCCCATGGTTTCCGCCCGCCTCATATACGCTTGCGTCGCGGCTTGCTAGTGGTTGGTATGTCTGCGAAGGTTACTGTGGGAAAAATGAACCCGATTCTCTCCCTTTCTTTACCGAAAACCTTACACCCATGATTTCATGATTTTCAAACTTTGCTCGACCATTCTGGCCGATTGAGGATTGTTCAATAGTCCCGGCAACACATTGAGAAATTCGTCATTCAACAATAATTCCGCTTGTGTTGAGAAATACCTCTTCAACGCCGTTGAACTATTCAAAAGTTCTTCGATCAATCCTGTGCGATTTTCCAGAACAAAAACGATATCTTCTAAATCGTGGCTAAAATAGTCCCCTTTTCCGCGTCCCGCGAAAGCTTCAAATTTGGTCGCCAGAAAATACGCGGGGCTTACTACGCGAATGCGAGTACCACTGGGCAAATTCACTTCAAGCGCCTCCAGTATCGCCGACTTATACCAACGATTGGAAAAACCCAGAATAGATTCATCCACCGGCATGACATCGAGGATGACTTTGCCTAGGCGCGTATCGATCAACCAACGGCAAATCGGGCCATCCGTGTCTTCGCGAAATCCGAGCTCGCGTAGCTGCATGGAGAATCTATAGTATTCTACAGGCGTGGCAACATCGATGATGACATCCACGTCATTCGTTTTGCGGATTCCATGGTGCGCGGCTTCGTCGACCAATAACACCGTTGTACTACCGCCAACAAACGTCACCTGCGGTAATAATTCCCCCAGGGCGGAAGACACGGCCTCCAGTTGCGCCAAGTGAATATCTTTATTGTTCATGGTTTTCCCTTAATCAACCTCGTTAGAAGGTCGCGCGCAATCACCAATTCCCTGGGTTTTCCGCTGCGGATGGCCTCTATCAACGACATTGCGCGATAAATATCGTCGTTTTGGCTAGACGCAAACGGGACTGATTCGTGTAGCGGTTTAATCAAGGCACCTTCGACACCGCCTCTCGGCACGGGCCATACGAACGGTGGCGCCGGTGGAACGATGTCGCTTTTCAAAACGGGGCAATTCCAGGAAGTCGGCAACCCCCTGCCGTATCCAACGCTGTCTTGCGGATAGGCATATCGAACGCCATAGCATAGCCACTCCGACAAGGCACCGGATTCGGCGAATACGCTCCCATTTCTTTCCACGACCAGGCGAGAAGCTACCAGGCGTTTAGTGCCTTTGCTCACTTCGCTCGCGCTGATGGCGACGGACTCGGCAATTGCCCGGACGCTCGACTCCTCTCCCTTCAATTTCAAAGACCAGTATTTAAGGGCTAGTAGCGTATCCTGAGGTTTAAGCTCCACGGGTCGATTCCTGTTTCGAAACAGGAAACAATGTAGATCGGATTAATGACCTGCGTCAAGCTGTTTTTTCGCCTGGCCACGGAGATGAATGTCGCTATGTTGTTATTTTATATGGCTTTTTGAAGTACCAGTTGCGTGGGTTTCGCAATTCTCGAATGACGAAACATGGCCCACTCCTCAAACCACGACCTCCTTCGTTTTTACCGTCATTCCCGCGTAGGCGGGAATCCAGTAGGCCTAGAGAACCCCTCTACCAAATCACTCTTGAACTCAAAGATCCGCTTGCGGAGATCGCTGGTCACGCCGGTATAGAGTGTGCCATTGCGCTCGCTTGCCAAGAGTGCGTTGCGGGTTGTTTCATGAACTCGTTGCCTGGATTCCCGTCTTCGCGAAAAAGACGAATGGGGTAATTCACTGCGAGAACAAACTCCGCCTTGGATGATTTGTGCGTGCCGTTGACAAAATCAATGTCTCTGACCCCTTTGATCCCGCTGATCGATGTGTGGTGACGGCCGAGGCGACGCGCGATCTCTCGCAGACTCATCTTGCACAGCTTTAAATGGTATATCACGTACCGCTCTTCTGAGGTAAGCTGCACATAGGACATGAGGGGTTTCTCCAGGTGGTTGGGTGGGTCGCACTGCCCACACTACCAGACTTACCCTTCATGTCCGCCATTCTATTCAACGTGGTG
>JAOUGF010000394.1 GCA_029857925.1 Gammaproteobacteria bacterium | reverse complement strand
CGGCAAACGCCAGACATCGCGTAAATAACGCAAGCCCACGGCCTGCAGCTTATCCAAGACCAACGGCGCCCATGGCAGGCGCGAAATGGGCGAACGCCCTAACACCACGAGCGCATCTTGCGGGACAACGACGATGATGCCCTGGTGGGCATGCGCCAACCAATACGCGGCGGTAGGTGTAGGCGCCACGGCCAGCACCGCCTCAAAACCGAGCGCCGCCACACCTGCGGCAAGGTGCGACCACAAACGTTGCACGCCGCCAAACAATTGCAAACTACCGCCGATCTCCAGCAACAAGGCGTGCGGAGGTTGTATGCTTACCATCGAGGTGTATTGCCCTGCCCATGCGGCCAAACGCGCTAAGGTCTGCGCCTCAGCTGCCACATCACGCGGACAATCGCGCACATTTGCAAGCAACGCCCGCGCAGCGGCGACACTCACACCTTCATCGATGCCCTGCTCACGCGCCGCCGGATTGGCGTGCAACACCACGCGTGCGCGCCCCTGCCCGTGGCTAACGATGAGCGCATCACTGTGCTGCGCGGTGCGTGTGTATATCTCCAACGGTAGCCGCGGAAGATACAGGGCCAGCCACAACATCGTGCCAATCCATACGTAAGGCCCCGGACACCCAAGCGCCTCGACATTTTAATACTTTAACCTCCACCCCCCCGGGGATGGCCGATACTTGGATGCGCAGATTCGCAGGGGAAGGCTGCATCGCGGCACTGGACGGGCGGAAGATAACACCCATACCGCCCTGCGACTCCATCGCCAATTGCAAGCGCCGCACATGCGGTGTATCAATCTCCTTGGCCCACAACAACACCGCGCTACAGGTGTCCGAACGCAATGCCTGCTCGGCTACCCACAACCCCTCTGATGCACGCCGCGGATGGATCAATAATACACGCGATAATTCCAAGCCCTGCGCGGCCAGCGCAGGTGCATAAGGGATATGCGGCGGTGCAACCCATGCCAACCAGCGTCGCGTTTGACTCAAATGCGCCAATGTCGGCAATAACAAACGCAACCCACTGGCCGCAGGTAAGTCACCCAATACCTCGATGAGCCCATGCGTAGGCCACCCGCCCCCAGGCAACACCTCATCTAAAGGCGCGTATCCCGTAGACACCCCTTGTGGCGCTGTGGCGAGATCACGCCCGCGCCATACACCGGCTTGTTGCCACTGCGTTGTTGTATTGGAAAATTGCGGATTCATAGGCGTTTCCCGTTGCGCAACACGCCCACGGCGCGCCCTTCAATAACGAAAGACTGCACACGCGTATCGACGTGTAGGGTTTGAAATTCGGCATTTTCAGGGTGCAATAACACCGTCTTCCCCTGACGCTCAAAGCGCTTGACGGTGACCTCATCATCGACACGCGCGACGATAACCTGGCCATTACGCGCCTCCTGCGTGCGATGTACGGCGAGCAAATCGCCATTGAAGATACCGGCGTCACGCATACTCATGCCTTGCACACGCAGAAAATAATCGGCGCGCGGCTGAAATATCTCAGGTGCAATGCGGTAATGATCGTCGATATGTTCCACCGCCAGGATGGGACTGCCTGCCGCCACCTTGCCCACCACCGGCAGGCCAAGCTCAACGGACACCAGGCGTATGCCACGTGAAGTGCCCGGCACCATCTCTATCGCCCCTTTACGCTCTAACGCACGCAGGTGATCTTCCGCCGCGTTGGGCGATTTAAACCCCAATTGCTGCGCCAGCTCCACGCGTGTGGGCGGCACCCCCATGCGCTCCATATATTCCTTAATCAAGGCCAGGACTTGCGCCTGACGTGCGGTCAACTCTGCCATCTCCATATCCTGTATTGAATCACAGTACTGTAATAATATACAGCCTTTTGGAAAAATGCAAGGTGACAAACACCTCTAGCGCCCGCCTCTACCCATGCCCCTGCGACCGCATGCGCCGACGATGCGAACAGCTTCCAACACACGCCTTGCGCCGTCGCGCTCAACACACGCCGCAAAGCCCGCAAAAACGCCAATCATCCCTGGTAATAAAAAATAATTTTTTTGGCGCGCCAATTAAGTTTTCCGTAAGCAACGCTAAAAATAAATTTTTTCATAATAATTTCTTGGGATAGACAAAACAACCGTGATAACACATCAACATATGAATCGTCTAAAATAGGCGGCATTGATTCCGCTACACGGTGTACGCAAAAAGGAAGACAGATGCCTATCGTTCAACTAAAAACATGGATGATCGTGATATTGCTCTGCACAGCGCCCCGGTTCGCGCACAGCTATGACATGTCGCGCTACCAACCGGAACAACTCGACGAATTGCTTGGCACGGCGGAAAATAAAAATTTAACGTTGATTACACCACGTAAGCTGCTGCTAGAAGTATACTTGGCGAGTTACGCATACACATGTGATACCAGCATATTAAAAGCCGCGCTCACACTACAGGGCGCACCACGCGAAGCGCTCGAACACGTTGCAATTTCGCACTGTGTGAACGTGACCACGTTACGCAGCGGGATCACCTTGCCCATGTTTATTCAAGACCAAGTGGCCACACACCTGCCCAAAGAAGCCACTGTAGGCTCGCGCATCTCGCTCTATGTGGATTACCTATACCAAGGCCCGCAGGGTGCGGGGTTTTTAATCAACGAATTTTCTGAAAAATAACCAACGGGACCCCCAATCAACTCCATCAGGCCAGTGAGGGCGAAACACAAATCCATCAGGCCAGTGAGGGCGAAACACAAACGGGATAAAAGGGTACCTCTAAAAATTCGATCAGGGGATGCAGCGCTAGGCGGAAAGGGGCGAAAAAGCGCAGTTTACACGGAGTAAATGAGCATTTTTCGATCCTTTTCAACGACGCGATGCGCCGCTCAGCGGATTTTTAGAGGTACCCAAAAATGAAATGTACACGAGGTGTCCTGCTAACCCACGCAAATTGCGTTCGTCTGCAACACCGCCCCGGTGCCGCATCAGCAAGTTCTTGGAGGTCTTCTAAACATTACCCAGTCTCACCACAACCAATGACAGATCGTCGCTACGTTCCGCTTCCCCTATCCAATGTCCGACGTCTTGCTGCACCGACCCCACA
>JAOUGF010000395.1 GCA_029857925.1 Gammaproteobacteria bacterium | reverse complement strand
CCGGCGATGGCAATACCTTGGCCATAGGTGCGCGTTATGAGGGCAGTGCCGCCACCGGCATCAATAATACCAATCCCGGTCAACTGGACGAAAACGCGCCAAACGCGGGGGCTGTGTATGTGTTTGCGCGCGCGGATGCCTCGTGGACGCAACAGGCGTACATCAAGGCCAGTCATACCGGCGTGAACGATTTTGGGACCTCCGTGGCGCTCTCTGCGGACGGCAATACACTGGCAGTGGGCGCCGTCGGCGAAGACAGTGCAGCCACCGATGTGAACAACGCTACGCCGGGCCAGGGCGATATCAGCGCCGCCTACGCCGGTGCCGCGTATATTTTCAAACGCGCAACCTCGGGGTGGTCACAGCAGGCCTATGTGAAGGCCAGCAACGCCCATGAATATGCGTTTTTTGGTCAGGCCGTGGCGTTGTCAGGTGACGGGCGTAGTCTGGCGGTAGGCGCGCCGTCCGAGCGCAGTGCCGCCACGGGCATCTATGATCTGAGTGTTTCTCCGCGCGCGCAATCCACGCTAGATGCGCTGACGAATACATCGGCGGGTGACAGCGGTGCTGTTTATGTGTACACGCAGGCGTCCGACCAAGGTGAGTGGCACCCGCAGGCCTATGTCAAGGCACGCAATGCCGATGCAGGCGACCGGTTTGGCGTGTCTGTCGCGTTCTCTGCGGAGGGTAGCACGCTGGCGGTGGGGGCCCCCGGGGAAACCAGCGCCGCAAAGGGCATCAATAGTACGCAAAGCGACAACAGCGCGTATGACGCGGGCGCGACGTATATCTTCCAACGTGCGGGTGCGACGTGGGCGCAACAGGCCTATATCAAGGCCGGCAATAGCGAGTTCGGTGACAATTTTGGTGTGGCGGTCAGTCTCTCCTCCGCTGGCGGTACATTGGCGGTGGGGGCCGACAAAGAAAGCGGCGCGGGCAACGGGGTCAATAACACAACGCTGGGGCAGGGCGACAACGGCGCGCAGTGGGCGGGTGCGGTGTACCTGTATTAAAGGCGTGTGCACATCGTTGGCGTAGACAGGGAAACAAGATAAGCGCCTGAAAAATATCCGCTCGGGCGCTTCATCTGTGGCTGAGCATGACGATAGAGAAACCGTGAACGCGCTGTGTCACAGCCGACATTATAGGCTGCCAAAGAAGTCGGGCATTTTAAAATGCATGCACGTTGAGTCAATCACGCAACACAATAGATACCAACGCCATGGGGCAGGTCATTCCATTGTACAGCACAGCATTGATTGGCGTTGGCCGGGCCATTACTTTGCTAAAAGTGGTGTAATAGCGTTTGAACGCAACCCGTTGCCCGGTCTGACACCGAATCTCATTTTATCCCCATTGGTCGACCCGAGGCCGGGCGCATCTTGCTATAATCCCCGCTATAACCTTAGTCGAGCCTCAAATTAGCCCATGTCTACCGCACCGCGTCGTATCCTCGTCACCAGCGCCCTGCCTTATGCCAATGGCCCCATCCATCTTGGGCATATGGTCGAGGCAATACAGACCGATATCTGGGTGCGTTTCCAAAAATTGCGTGGCATAGAATGTCACTATGTATGCGCCGACGATGCGCATGGCACGCCGGTGATGTTGCGCGCGCAGACCTTGGACATCACGCCGGAACAATTGGTTGCGCAGGTGGAACAATCGCATCGCGCCGATTTTGCAGATTTCTTGATCGGGCATGATCACTACCACAGCACGCACAGCGATGAAAATCGCGTCTATGCCGAAAAAATATATCGCGCGTTACGCGCCAACGGGCATATCGCGGTACGCACCATTCAACAGGCCTACGACCCGGTTAAGAATATGTTTTTGCCGGATCGTTTTATCAAGGGCGAGTGCCCGCGTTGCGGCGCGGCGGAGCAATATGGGGACAGCTGCGAGGTGTGCGGCGCGACCTATGCGCCGACGGAATTAAAAAATGCGGTATCTGCGTTGTCCGGTGCGAAGCCGGTCGCGCGCGATTCCGAACATTATTTTTTCAAGCTCGGTGACTTCGAAGATTTTCTACGCCGGTGGACCGGCAATACCAGCGACGCCAGCGGGGCGCGCGTGCAATCTGAGGTCACACACAAGCTGAAGGAATGGTTCGACGCCGGGCTCAAGGATTGGGACATCTCCCGCGACGCGCCGTATTTCGGTTTTGAAATCCCGGACGCGCCGGGTAAATATTTTTACGTGTGGTTGGACGCCCCGATCGGTTATATGGCCAGTTTTGAGCATTATTGTAAGAAAAAAGGCCTGACATTCGACGATTTTTGGGCGAAGGACAGCACCGCCGAGGTCTATCATTTTATCGGCAAAGACATTTTATATTTCCATGCGCTGTTTTGGCCCGCGATGCTGCAGGGTGCGGGTTATCGCACACCGACCGCGTTATACGCGCACGGCTTTTTGACCGTCAACGGTCAAAAAATGTCGAAATCGCGCGGCACGTTTATAACCGCGCGGGCCTATCTCGATCATCTCGAACCGGAATATCTGCGCTATTACATCGCCGCGAAATTGAATAACCGCATCGAAGACATCGACTTGAGCTTCGACGATTTCACCGCGCGCGTGAATGCCGATTTGGTCGGCAAGGTCGTCAACATCGCGAGTCGCTGCGCCGGTTTTATCAGCAAGCGATTTGACGGCATGTTGGCCGCGCAGATGCCGGAAGAGGCCTTGTTCCACGAATTTGCGCGTGCCGGTGACGCCATCGCAGCGGCCTATGATGCGCGTGAATACAGCCAGGCCTTGCGCATGGTGATGGCACTGGCGGATCGCGCAAATCAATATGTCGATGAACACAAACCGTGGGCGATGGCCAAAAACCCGGATAATCTTGCCCAAGTGCAGGCGGTGTGTACGCAGGGGCTTAACCTGTTTCGGCAATTGATGGTCTATCTGCAGCCGGTATTGCCCGCGATGATGCAAAAGGTCGAGGCGTTTTTACAGATTCCTGCAACGCAATGGCAGGATCATCGCGTCCCGTTGTTGAATCATCGCATCGCGGATTTTGTGCCTTTGATGACGCGCGTGGCGCCGGAAAAAATACAGTCCTTGCTTGCTGCGGCGCAGGCCGAGGCTG
>JAOUGF010000393.1 GCA_029857925.1 Gammaproteobacteria bacterium | reverse complement strand
CACCCGGTCGAGTGAGCGTGTTGGTACGCCGCGCTGTCTGCCGGTGCAAAAGCCGAAATGGGTTATGGGCTGTGCGTCAGCGGAGCTGTTGCTGCGCTGCGGCGCGCTCCTGCTCCTGCGCCAGCCCCCTCCGAGAAGCGATTCGCGGCGCAGGATCATCACTTCTGATGATGTCGGCGAGGCGCGACGTGAGTACCTTTGCCGGGTCGCGGCGTTGCGCTGCGCGGTAGGCCCGAGTGGAGGATGGCGTCCATGGCGAAGCAGGGTTCGAAAAAAGTTCATCACCGTCCCGAGCGGCGCCGCACCGCGGGCTTCGGCTGGCGGCCGGATCTACCCGATGCGCGCGACCACTATTTTTCGGTGCTGCCTTCGACGCTGAAGAAACTGCCCGCGCTCGACTACCAGGCGATCTAGTACCAGCGCGTCATGCCGATCGCGAGCCAGATGAAAGGCTGCCTGGCGGAGGGCAACCCCTTCGTCTTCGGCTTCACCGTCTACGCGAGCTTCTATGGCGCCAAACGGCGCGCCGAGGAAAGTCGTGCCGATGCCGGGATCGAAGGACCGCGTGCTCGGCGGGTATGCCGTGCTCGCTGTCGGGTACGACGACAAGGCGCAGCAGTTCATCGTGCGGAATTCCTGAGGGAACGGAAACCAGGACAAGGGGAACTTCTAGTTGCCCTACCCGTATTTGACGTATGCGGATTGGGCGAGCGGATAAGTCTTGGGCAACTTTTGGTTGGTGGAGCAATAGTGAACCGGTTCCCGCAAATTGGTAGTTTGATTTCAACTTGAGGAGAAATGTATGTTGCAGAAGTTGTTGCAAGCTTTTTTTTTAACCGCACTTTTTCCAACGTTTGCTAATGCAACATTGATTGGACGCGTTAATTCCTACTACGCTCAGGCGCAGCGTGACAAAGTTGAAAGCATCCAAAAGGAGCTTGATGCCGCAATTATTAATCGCGCCGAAAAAGATAGAATTCTCTTAACGAAAACCGAGGCGCTCAATAACGCAGGCAAAAAGATTGGGGATGGCAGCCCAGAAGCAAAGGAAGTTGGAGAGGCAAACAAGGATGCGGACACAGCACAAAAGGCGGTCGAAGTTAAGCGCGCTGAGCTAAACATAGCGAGGAGTAGTCTGGCATTGCAACATGCGAGTTCAGATGGCCCTCCAGTTTCGTCGTTATCCTCGGCCTCTATCTCTAATACTTCTGGTGGCGGGAATGCTATCGATGTCAACGCCTATCAGTTCACCGTGGCCTTGTGGGCGGCCAATTGCGACAACGGGAAAAAAAAGCACCTGCTCTCGGTAGGTGGCACCGATTGCCAAGTCGCCCGGAACGATATTCGGGGCCGACGTTTTGTCCCACTGTACGTTTTGTTCCATAAGACGATGACGAGTACCCAATCGTCCGGAGCCGTGAGCCCCAGCCCGCAATCCACACTCAAAGCGCTATCCAACGACCTTCTAAACAACGAATATGGTGGATTGGTTAACCTGAAATTGACACCATCTCTTTTGGAAAATCGGGCCACTGATCCAATTGCTCCGCGTTTTTCGCTGTTCGGGGATCTAGGCTACAAGCATGTGGAACAGCCGACAGCCAACTCAACAACTACGTCGTACGTTGGTGCCGGCTATGTAGGTTTGGGATTCAATGCTGAGTTTTCTGTATTTAATCCGTCGCCTACCGATCTCACCCTCAAAAATACCAAACCATCGGGTTATCTTGCCATTGGAATCGGTATTCACAGAAATTTCTTGAGCGGAGTAGATGACACGTTATTTTCCGGTCCAGTGCCGAGACGTTTTTATTCCGCGGTGTTGAGTGGGGAGATGCAAATCACGAATGTGATATCGATTGTGGCTTCTCACGGACTAGCGAAATCGCCTAATCCTTTGGGATCGTACAGTTCTGTGTCTATAAGATTTCAGCAGTGAAAGACCGCCGTTACAGAGAAGGCTAGCAAACAATTTGAGGTTCTTATCATCCGGCAGGGCGGACATCTTATTTTTGCGTTCATTGGCCCAGTGGGGAAATGAGTCCCAAGGAATATGCGCACAACCCAGCATTAAACACTTAGTTAGGGGAGGCCGGCATGTGCATGACACTTTCTCAGGTACACAATCTCGGTCGCTGGAATTGGGAAGGTGACGAGATCGTACACAATCCGATCATCCACCATGCCCGGAAAATTGCCAACTCAAGGAGAAGCTACGAACTTGATATTAGGGAATTTCTCCTTGGTCCGGACAATGCTGTTATCCGTCGTGAACTGACTGCTCTTATCGACGCCCTCCCGAGCGATCAACAGGCGCTCATTCAGTCTCATAGGCCCGGGTCCTTCGATTTACGCATGCGGGAAGTTTGCTCGTATGTCTCTAAGCGCATCGCATACAGGGAGGGAAAGCGCGGATTCGACGCTTGGCTGTACCCAGACGAAACCCTCCAAGCGAAAGGTGGAGACTGCGAGGATCGCGCATTCCTCCTCGCCGCCATGCTTCTTGCGTCTGGAATTAGCCCATATAACGTTCGAGTCGCCCTCGGAAGGTTATATGACACAACGCGGCGGGATTCACGCGACCACGTTTGGGTAATGTACAAGAACGAAGATGGTATATGGATGTGTATCGAGCCACTTGTATGCTCACCGGAGTCGCGCACACACGCGAAACGGTTCGCTAGAAAGTTGTTGAAGGGGCCGAGGCGCTGGTTGCCCCGCACGCTCGAATACGTGCCGTATTTCGTTTTCAATCGCCAGCATCTCTGGCGCGTCGCGCAGAACACGCTTGATATGGGGCTTGGCGACTACCTCAGTTCGCGTAAGTTCTGGGCCCACTTTAATCCAACGTTTGCGACAACGATTCACAACCAGTTACTCGACACAGTGTTCGCAGATTTGGGGTGGGCTACGCGCTTCTACCTCAAGTCGTATAGCTTGGCCCTGGATACGGTTAAAACTTACATCCCAGCTCAACATTTCGACAACGGCTATATCAAGGAGGGATGGGATCTGGTGGCTGCCAACGTTGCTGCAAAGACCTGGAGTGGGCTTGCCACGGCGGTGCACTCTATTGCGGACCTATACGCGCATACCTCA
>JAOUGF010000392.1 GCA_029857925.1 Gammaproteobacteria bacterium | reverse complement strand
AGCAGGTGACGGTTCCGTTGCGCTCAACAACGTGGGGTCGATTTATATCGTAAAAGAGTCAAAGGTACTCGTTAACGGCTATTCAATTACTGCGCACAAAGTCGGACTGGTCGTCGCCCCCGGTGCGGTGGTGAAATGTGCGTTAGGCGACCCCCCAATGGTTTCCTCGGTGGGTGTGAACTTTTTGTGGGTCGAAGGTCAATTCGACGCCACTCAGAAAAATCTCGGTATTTCGTGGAATCAAGTTCGTTATTCGCGCATGCATCGTGTGCGAATCGAGAATAGTTATAGCAATGGTGTGTTGCTTTCCAACTCGGCCGATAATTTGCTGCACGAGGTGATGGCCAGAAACAACGGAAATATCAATTTCACGGGTGCAGGAATTAAGCTCGCGGACAAAAATTGCGTTAGAAACACGCTCAAAGACATCAAGGTGTCCAATAATCGCGGCAACGGCATTGAGTTGAATGGTGAAAATACTGCGGTTCATAATTCCCTCGTCGACGTGGTTGCTGTAAAGAACGGGGGGCACGGCATTGTGTTTGCGAATAGCAACAGCAATGTTGCGAGTCGAATATTGGCGTCTAATAATTTCAGCTTTGGAGTCTATGTACAAGGTAAGAACAATATTTTGTCGGACGTGACATCATCGAATAACGGAAACTCTGGGTTGGTCTTTTCGAATGCAGTGGGGAATGTCCTGATGGCAACTACCGCGCCGAATAATATGTATGGATTGCAACTCAGTTATTCGGACCATGATACGTTGATGAATTTACTCGCGGTGAATAACAGCCGAGGGTTTAACCAATTGGAGGCGGGAGACCTCCTCATCGCTGACATCGCAACGGCCAATAATTCTTACGGTATTTATCAAGGTAGAAACGTAAATAACAACCGTTATACAGGTTTGTTGAAGGTTGGATATAATAACGTCGGCGACTGCTTTATTTCCCCGGGTTCAAGTCCCGGACTGGATGACGATAACAATCCCAGTGACGTTTTGAGTGACAACATTCACAACGGGTTATGCGTACAGCAGGGCCTCTCTAACTTCGGTACCGCGACAACCGGCATGACAATGGCCAACACCTTCATCGGAAAAATAACGTTGGATGATGCCGCGAATGGAAGTGACAATTTAGGGGCTGCAACTTTTCCCAATGTACCCGCAGATTTCGATTGGTTGACATTCGATGGTCGCTATCGCACGTGGGGGGTGGATGGCGGACCCTTTCCAAATGCGAACCAGCAGGTGATGTGGTCCGTCGGCACCGGGCGCATTTGGGATTGGTCTTTGCGCGTGGCGGACCACGCCGTGCGCGGGGTGCTCAACGCGCCCGTTACCGGCAATGAGACCTTGACCCATGTCTGGATCGGTTCACCTTTCCCGCAAAACGACACCGGTTGCAATGCGCTGGTGCCGGGTTCGAAATGGAGCGCCGCCGCAATCCGCTGCGAATCCACTTTTTTGCGTAGCACGATAGAAATATTTGGCGACGGTGTCGGCAATGAAAATGGTCTGTGCGAGAGTAACGAAGTGTGTTTGTACACGCCTAACATTGGTAGCTATCAAGGGCATGGCGCAATAATCGCGGCGGGGAGTATCGGTGACGCTGGCGTAATTAAAAACGTCACGTTGTTGAAGTACGAACAAAATGGATATTGATTGTTGACGCCAGTACAACTGCGAGAAATCAAAGTGAATTCGATAAATTTACCTAAATATTTCTATAATTTTATTGGTAGTTAGCTGGGTGAAATTAAAATTATGAAAATTTAAGATATGTAATATTTTCGTGTTTTAGGCGAGAAAGGGATTGATTTTTTCGATGCCTTCACGGCGTTAGAGTGGTGTAAGAATATGTTGTTGTATGCGCGAGAATAAAATAAAGTAGAAAACTATTTGAACGGATTTGTCTGAGCCTCGCTCGAAACGGCGGTACCTTATGCTGGAGGTGGCATTATGTTCAAAAAACCCCTTTTTTGGATACTGATCTTCGCGGTGGTGACCGGCTGCGGTGGCGGGAAATCATCACAAAACCCCTCGGAAACACCCGTAGCGCCGACCATTATAAGTATTCGCGTGGCCGAATCGTTGTTGCCAATTCCACGCGCCGGAGAGCGAATCGGTCAAAATATTTATCTCGCGTATGAGGATTTGGATGCTGACATCCATCATTTGCGCGTCGATACAACTTTGCCCGACGGGTCGACAAAGTCTGTACAACACCTATTTAAAGTGCCTGCGGCAAAAGGTGCGCACACCTATTCGCTTGTTATTACCGATCAATTCGTGCCAGGTAAATATGTACTGCAATTCCAACTTGTTGATCAGCGCAACCTAGAAAGCAATAAGGCCAGTGTAGTATTTGAATTAGGTGCAAGCGCGCACCGCACGATCGATATCACAGGGGTTGTACCGGCCGAAGGCGCCCCGGGGGATCACGTGGTGATTTCAGGTAAGGGTTTTCTGCCCGGCCTCGACAAGAATGCGGTGTATTTCAGTAATGCTCATGGGTCTGCTGAGATACTTGCGGCCAGCGAGACAGAATTGAAAGTCATCGTGCCCGAGGAAAGTATTTCAGGGCATATCGTTGTGCAAAATACCGCCGGGCGTGTGCACAGCCCTGATCCGTTTCGGGTCAGCGCGACGATCGCGTTAACACCGACTCAGACCGAACTCATTACAAGCGGCTCAGTGAAATTCGACTGCAAAGTAAGTGGCGTGGCCGATGCCGTGCCCATGTGGTCGGTCAGTGGCGGACAAGGCGAAAACGTTGGAAAAATCGACAAATTCGGCGTCTATTCGGCGCCCCCATCAGTCCCCGTACCGCCATTGGTCACGGTGTCGTGCCGCGCGGGGACGGCAACGGTTTTAAGCGCGCAAGCGAACGTGTTAATTCTTGCGCCCGTGCCTGCGCCCAATACCGCACTGGTCACACCTACGACAGGGGGTCAATTGATATCTGCGGATCAGGGTGTGCAACTCGACATTTCCGCTCATTCGATAAACAACAATGTCGAAATCAGCGTGCATTCCGTTGCGGTTGAATCCGTGCCAGAACTAGCCTCCGATTCCTACGCCGTGGCGGCAATGGA
>JAOUGF010000391.1 GCA_029857925.1 Gammaproteobacteria bacterium | reverse complement strand
AAGAGCTAAGTTTGACAGGATTTTCAAGGTTTCAAGCGTTAACAAACATGAAAATATTTCTTCTTCGTTTTGGCCAACAGGACAAAGTGTGAATATCGCATGAACGATTCCTGGTATCGAAACTGGTGAATTGGTTGCGAGAAGTTCATGAGCACGTAGAAAGTTCTGAACTTCAATATCTAATTCATCTATGTGAAATTCGTACCAAGCAGAGCCATAACACCAAGCATCCGTATTAGAAACTTTTCGAGCGCCACCAACTTTCAATAGGACGTGGTTTGGAATTGGACATGCCGATGCAACTTTATTTATAGCATCGTAATCGCCGAATACCGATATCTTTCCAAGTATGCGTAACATCTAAATTTTAATCCCAAAACTTATTTGTCTTTCCACATTGACCTACCCTAGCAATTCGAATGGTACCGTCTTTACATTTGCAGATATCAAAGCTACTCCAAGGTACAGCACCATGATCTGTTTTATATGCATGTTCATCGGTTATTCCGGCTTGTTTTAGATCCCAGGATGAAGCTTTTCTACAGTCAGGTTTCTTGTCATCCTCACACCGCTGCGGCCGATCACGTAAATTGTCCCGACTACGCGCATTATCTCCGTCTGCGGAGTCGTTATTGTAAATTGTGCTCGACCCGTCCGACGGCCATGTGTTACTACCACCGGTGTTCGACGGCGGTATCGTTTCCCAACAAGTGGGGCCGAATGGAGTTATTACGCAAATTCGGGCCAGTCCCATAGGATCAACAAATGAGTAGGGATTTCCACCCACATACCCATACGTATTCAACCCACCCATCAACCCAATCGGATCGGATTCGATATACCGTCCCGTACCCGGATCGTAATTCCTATGCCAATTGTAGTTGAGCCCCGTCTCCTTATCAAAAACCTGACCGGGGAACCGCAAGTTATATTCAAACTTTACACCATCGCCGTCCGGGTCTTCGTTGGGAGTTGCTTTACCGAATGGGTCGCTGTTCCATTGCCACACCACTGTGTCGTTTTGGTTTTTGATCGCGCGTGGGGTGTTTAAGTGGTCGGGCTCGATGAAGAACACGCCCTGCGCCAGCGGTTTCAGCGTGACCTTGGCTGTTACCGCTGCCGATGTCGTGCTGGCGCCGTAATTATCATAAGCGATGGCGGTGAGCGAATAGGTCCACGGCGGTACGCCGCTCCACACATACGAATAAGGCGGCGCGGTCACCTGGCCGATGTAATTGCTGTCCCAATAAAATTCGCGGTGGGGGGTGTCCTAGATGCGTCTTCTTAGATGCCTCTGGCGAATACCGAATATTAGAGCAGTTAGCAATCCCACGCAAATGCCAGTCACAAATGCTTTACCCTCGCGCCAAATTGAAAATTCTCCAACAACTACAAAAGCAGCGATTGTTATGAGAGGAACAAATCGCTCCCACTGTTGGGGCACCCGTCTTCCAACAAGGTAACCCATTAACAAAGCTACCCAGAAAATAGCGAGTATCTCGAGTTGCGGTAACGACTTGAACATTCCGTATGCTAGAAGTGCGGTTGCAAGCATTATCGGATAGCCACTTACCCAATAGTCACCGAAACGCTTTAATGCACAGCTAACTGCCGACCACGCCGCCATCAGAAAAACACAAAATGCCAGGAATATTGTCGCTATATACAACATCTGGACGAACGCTGTCTGCTGAAATGACACAGATATCCAGAGTGCGATGAGACTAAGTGTCAAAAAGCCAACCAAATAATACGGAATAACAGTTGTCAACCTCATTAGCGCCACCCGCCTGGCCAACCACATTCGTACCAACAAATCGGATGCTGAGGAACGTACCAACTCAATGGCGGGTCATCCCCTCGCCCTGGTGGCAAGCTCACTTGCAAACACTTTCTCGCACAATTTGAATTTGGATCAGCGCCAAATGTACCGCATAAGCCATGTAGAGCCTTACCCTCGCAACTACTGCTCGGGTACTGTGCACAAGACGCGTAGTTCGGGTCGAACGGTAACTCACTCGGACTGCGAGGTGGTGCTGGTGGTGGAAACAAATATGTCGGGCTTTCCAAGCCTTTGGGGTCTACGAACCGTAGAGGGTTCTCGAGCGCATATGCGTATGAGTTAATTTCGAGAGACGCTTGATTCGGGGCTCCAACATTTTTGCGCCAACGCTGGACATGCTCAGATATACCCATCGGATCGGATTCGATATACCGTCCCGTACCCGGATCGTAATTCCTACGCCAATTGTAGTTGAGCCCCGTCTCTTTATCAAAAACCTGACCGGGGAACCGTAAGTTATATTCAAACTTTACACCATCGCTGTCCGGGTCTTCGCTCGGCGCGGCCTTGCCGTAGGGGTCGCTGTTCCATTGCCACACCACGGTGTTGTTTTGGTTTTTGATCGCGCGTGGGGTGTTTAAGTGGTCGTGCTCGATGAAGAACACGCCCTGCGCCAGCGAGCGTTTAGTTGTGCTCAAGATTTTGAAAATGTTGCTCTACTTTTGACGCAACCATCACCAGAAAGTCACTCTCGGCTGCGCAAAAAACCCCAGTGATCCAATCAGGTGATGCTGCAATCAGAACTGTAATATCCGTATTGAGTTGGTCGCAACTATGTATTAGTTTCAAATCCTCGCCTTTTGGACCAACATTCAAAAATGTTGGGTACAGGTTGTAGGTATTTTGAAGCCAAACGCGCGTACGAAAAATGTTCCTCTCGTTTGTTGCGGAAAATATTTCTACACGAACCAGTTTTTCGTCAGATTCAAATTCTAAAAAAAATTCGTGCGTGCTCGTAAGTTGAAAAGTTCTCACTTAGTTTTTCTCCTAAAATACCTTCTTCAACCAGGAGGAAGGGGATTTCCGGGTGCCCAATCTATTTCCGAAGGACATTCCTGGTTCTCTGGAACAAATCTAGGAATCATATTACCGCCTGAATCCGTCTTGCACCAATAAATGCATTGCTTATATCCAACGGGTACTCCTGGCCATTTGCTAGTCTTTATCCCTCGAAGTTGACAACGTCTTTTGCCACTTTCGTCTTTCCCACATTGCTTAGGCTGATCACTAACGCTATTCTCACTTGCGGTATTGTCATCTAC
>JAOUGF010000390.1 GCA_029857925.1 Gammaproteobacteria bacterium | reverse complement strand
ACACATCGAACTCGCCCAAGCGCAGATCGCGGATGATCTCCATGCGTTCCACGGTATCGATATCCGAGTGCAGATAGCGCACGCGCACGCCGTGTTCATCGAGATATTCGGTCAGGTTTTCCGCCATGCGTTTGGTCAGCGTGGTCACCAGCACGCGTTCATTCACCGCCGCGCGTTTATTGATTTCCGACAACACGTCATCGACCTGAGACATCACCGGCCGGATTTCGATTTCCGGGTCCACCAAGCCGGTGGGGCGCACCACTTGTTCGACGATGCGGCTGGCGTGATTGGCCTCGTAGGTGCTGGGGGTCGCCGAGACGAAGATCGTTTGCGGTAACAGCGTTTCAAATTCATCAAAACGCAGGGGCCGGTTGTCCAATGCCGACGGCAGACGAAATCCGTAATTCACCAAGGTTTCCTTGCGCGAGCGATCGCCTTTGTACATGCCGCCGATCTGCGGCACGGTGGCATGGCTCTCGTCTATAAACACTAACGCGTTTTGCGGCAGATACTCCATCAACGTCGGCGGCGGTTCGCCCGCGCCACGGCCAGACAGGTAGCGCGAATAGTTTTCAATGCCGTTGCAATAGCCGAGTTCCAGCATCATCTCTAAATCGTAACGCGTGCGCTGTTCGAGACGTTGCGCCTCCACGAGTTTATTTTCGGTGTAGAGGTGTTCAAGGCGTTCTTTCAATTCGACCTTGATCTTGTCGATGGCGGCCATGATCGTCTCGCGCGGCGTCACATAGTGCGTCTTAGGATAAATCGTCAGGCGCGGCACGCGGCGCAGGATCTCGCCGGTCAGCGGGTCGAAATACGCGAGTGACTCTACCTCATCGTCGAACAATTCCACGCGCACCGCGTCGCGTTCGGATTCGGCGGGGAAGATGTCTATGACTTCGCCGCGCACGCGAAAATTACCACGGAACAATTCCACCTCGTTACGCGTATATTGCATAGTAGCCAGCTGGCGCAGCACATCGCGTTGTGAGATCTTATCGCCGCGCTGCAGGTGCAACACCATTTTTAAATAGGATTGCGGGTCACCCAACCCGTAAATGGCCGACACTGTCGCGATAATAATGGTGTCGGGTCGCGTTAAGATCGCCTTGGTCGCGGACAACCGCATTTGTTCGATGTGTTCATTGATAGACGCGTCTTTTTCGATAAAGGTGTCGGTGGAGGGGACATAGGCCTCGGGTTGGTAATAATCATAATAGGAAACGAAATATTCCACCGCATTATTGGGGAAAAATTCCTTCATTTCTCCATATAGCTGTGCCGCCAGTGTCTTGTTATGGGCCATGATGAGTGCGGGACGCTGCACGGCATTGATAACACTGGCCATGGTGTAGGTCTTGCCGGAGCCGGTGACGCCCAGCAGGGTCAAAAACGCCTCACCGGCGTCGATACCCTCTACAAGTTGGCGTATCGCCTCGGGTTGGTCGCCCGCAGGTTGAAATTCTGATTGAAGTGTAAAAGAAAGACTCATTTGGGGATTCAGCTTGGCGGCGGTTTCGAGTATATTACCAAAACTTTTGCCTAGGGTTAGATAAAGACTAGAGGATAGTCCCTTGTTATTGCAGATTTCTCAACGTGCTCAAGCACTTAAACCGTCGCCCACATTGGCGGTGACGGCCCGCGCCAAGGCCTTACGAGCGGCCGGTCGCGATATTATTGATTTAGGGGCGGGTGAACCCGACTTTGATACCCCGCAACATATTAAAGACGCCGCAATACAGGCGATTAATAATGGATTTACTAAATACACCGAGGTGGACGGCACCCCGGGGTTAAAGCAAGCCATCATTACTAAGTTTAAACGCGACAATGCGTTGGACTATAAACTCGACCAAATCTTGGTTTCTAACGGGGGTAAGCACAGTTTTTATAACTTGGCGCAGGCCCTGATTAACGTCGGTGATGAGGCCATTATCCCCGCGCCTTATTGGGTGTCTTATCCGCCGATGATAGAGCTCGCGAATGGCGTGCCTATCATATTAGAAACCGGCTTAGAAACGGGGTTTAAGATTACGCCGGAGCAATTGGACGCCGCGATCACGCCGCGCACGCGTATGGTGGTGTTGAATAGCCCATCAAACCCGACCGGCGCGGTGTATACGCAGCAGGAGTTCGCGCAATTAGGAGAGGTGTTGCGCGCCTATCCGCACGTGCTGGTGGTCACCGATGATATCTACGAAGGCATCATCTGGGATCGCAGCCACTACGGGAACATCCTGGCCGCGTGCCCGGACCTCTATGATCGCACGATGGTACTCAATGGCGTCTCCAAGGCCTATTCTATGACCGGCTGGCGTATCGGTTATGCGGCAGGCCCCAAAGGCATTATCAGCGCGATGAAAAACGTGCAGTCGCAAAGTACATCAAATCCGGCGTCGATCTCGCAGGTGGCGGCACAAACGGCGCTTGAAGGCGATCAGTCGTTTATCTCTGAGATGGCGCGGGTGTTTAAGCAGCGTCACGACGTGGTGTTAAAGGGCCTGAATCAACTCAAGGACGTGCGTTGCATCGGTGCGCAGGGGGCCTTTTATCTGTTTCCAAATGTGCAGGCAGTGATTAATAGCATGCCCGGCATAAATGACGACGTAGGATTGGCGGAACTCCTGCTAGATAAGGCCGGTGTGGCCTTGGTGCCCGGCTCGGCGTTCGGTGCGCCGGGCTATTTGCGCTTGTCATTTGCGACCTCCATGGAGTTTTTGAATGAGTCGTTGGATCGACTGAAAAAGGTGTTGGGATAATCCTCAATTCCCTATTGACCAAGCCGATGTCGGCGGTTAGTATAGCGGGCCTTATTCCCCGGTAGCTCAGTCGGTAGAGCAAGTGACTGTTAATCACTGGGTCGGCGGTTCGAGTCCGTCCCGGGGAGCCACACACCCTCGCTGGGAACCGTAAAACGTTCCTGGCGAGACTTTATCAGCAAGTCTGTGTTGTCACAAAGAGTTCATCTTCGCCCACGGCAATCGTCCGGACGAATGAACCCAGAAAGCTGCGCACCTTCGACACGTTTCCGTTCCTCAGAATACCTGAAAGAAATTCTGCCATCTCCTCGATATCGTCGGCTGAAACGTCGATCTCTGGCGGC
>JAOUGF010000389.1 GCA_029857925.1 Gammaproteobacteria bacterium | reverse complement strand
TTCCTGTGGCTCTAAGTCACGCAGGTATAACGTGCTAGTCATAGACAATGCCACAGCTCACGACGGTTTTAGGCTAAAAGCACGCCATGGCCCGAAAGGGAAACCGTACTTAGAAGTAAGAGTTAGCGAAGAAGTGAACAGAAGGAATGGGAAATGGGTAAATAGGTCTTTACGTGTTGATCGAGATAAAGACGAGTACAAGGAAATGGTTGAAGACAAAGATACCAAAGAGATAATTCATCGGTGCGATGAGCCGTTGAGCGAACACATAGGCCATGGGTCGGCGCGAAACAAAAACTCTAAATAAGTTCCTTGAAAAACTCGGGTAAAAGTATCATTTGTGTACCAGACATTGATCGGATTGTTGCGATCAGGAGATCATCGACTTCGACCCCATTGGCCACAACGATTACGCGATGCCTGCGAATAATCGGACGTTGGTTTGGGAAAAGACGTAGCGTGCGCTGTGCGCGCAATCTGCAAAAATGAGGTGTAAGCACGCGATGCCTATAGTCTGAAAATTTGCACAATATCAAACCATCACCCCCCGATACGGATCGTCCGCAAACCACTCGCCAAAAAATTGCATCACCGCACGTATCCGCGTGTTGTATTGCACGTCGCGATGGCACACCAACCAGAATTGCATCGGTGGCAATGGGATCTCGGGCAGGATTTGCACCAGCTGCGGCCAATGGCGCGCTAAGCCAATATGCGTGGCCGTGATGCCCGCCCCTGCGCGTATTAGATTGATCTGCGAGAGCAAATGATCGGTGCGGATCGGAAAATCTTCGCGTGTCAGTTGTATACCGAAATGCGCGGCGCCGTCGATGAAATCGCGGCCTAGGTCCATGCCGATGACGTCCATTTTCAACAACTCTTCAAATGTTTGAGGATGGCCCCGTAGACGCAGATACTCTTTGTGCGCAAAAAATCCCATCGCCATATCCGGCAGGCGACGCGCGACGAGATCGGGTTGCGTGGGCTGAAACATGCGCAATGCGACATCGGCCTCACGTTTGCTCAGGCTGCTGGCGTCATTGGTGATGACGATTTCTACCTGCACGCCCGGATATTTCGCGCGCAACGCGGCGATGGCCGGCGGCAGTACAAAAAATCCGAGAATTTCGTTGACGCTGAGCCGAACCTCACCCGCGATCTCCACCGCCAAACCCCCCGCTTGGCGCGCAAAGCTGAGCGCACCCTCTTCCATGCGCAACGCCGCGTCCATCAGCGCCTGTCCCTGGTCGGTCAGCTGCAGTCCCTGTGTCGTGCGTTTAAATAAATTGAGTTTGGTCGTCGCCTCCAAGGCCTGAATCGCGCGCGTCAGTGTCGGCTGGGAATCCCCCAACACCCGCGCCGCCGCAGACAAGCTACCCTCACGCGCGACGGCCAAAAACGCACGGATAAGCCCCCACTCCGGGGTATTCATAATTGAATATTAGGCATGCTTCTTTACCTATTCCATAACCTTTTACGAATAACGATACTAACACCATCGACCACCATTGACGAGGAGTACATGATGAAAACGGCATTGATTATGGGCATCACCGGCACCTTTGGCAGCCACGTTGCGCGCGCGTTGGCGGCCCAGGGTTGGGGTATACGTGCGTTGATGCGCGACCCCACCCAGGCCCCAATGGCGGCACACCAATATGATCTTCGGCAGGGTGACGCCGGTGATATCGCCAGCATACGCCACGCAGCCCAGGACGTTGAACTGATCGTATACGCCGTGAATCCACCGTATTCCGCATGGGCCACCACCGTCGTCCCTTGGCTCAATAACGCTGCGACGGTCGCCGAAGAGCGCGGCCTCACGCTGGTGTTCCCCGGCAATGTGTATGTGTTCGACCCGGTTGACGGGCCGCTGTTTGACGAGGGTGTGTCCGCGCGCCCGGTGACGGCGAAGGGCCAATTGCGCGCCAAGATGGAAGAGCGTTTGCGCCTGGCCGCAACGCGTGGCGCACGCGTGATCCTGGTGCGCGCCGGAGATTTCATCGCCGCCGGTGCAAAATCGGCGTGGCTCGCCGCGTTGCTAAAAAAGACCAAGAGCGGTTACGCGCTCACCGCACCCGGCCCGCGCGATCTGAAACACACCTGGGCGTATGCCCCTGATCTTGCGTCCACCGTCGCCGCTTTGGTCGCGCGGCGCGCCGAGCTGCCCGCCTTTAGCGCCTATCATTTTGGCGGATTTCACGTCAGTTTTAATGAGATGGCCGCGGCGATACAACACTCCACCGGCGCCCGCGTGCAGGTTAAAAATTTTCCGTGGTGGGTGATGCGCATCGCCGCGCCGTTTTCCAGCTTCGTGCGCAGCCTATTCGAAATGCGCTATTTATGGCAGCGCGAAATCGGATTGGACGATGACAAATTGCGCGGTGTTTTAGGGGCTGCGTTTGTCTCTACTGATCTGGCCGCGGCGCTGCAAGAGGCGGGGTTTGTAAATTAGAACTGTGTTTTATAGTCTTGCGGATTTGTTACCATACAATATAGAATGTCCCTTTCATTCAGGCGGTTGCGCAGGGATTGCGATTGCACAACGATTCCGCGATGCCTGCGAATAATCGGGTGTTGGTTTGGGAGAAGGCGTAGCGTGCATTGTACGCACGCCCCGCTCCCTCCCCCCACATTTTGGGGGAGAGGGAATTATTGTGGAACCGGATTAATATATGTAGGCATTACACGCGTTCGGTGCCAGCGTAGCGACAGAACGTCCGCTGACTGCGGTGTCGGGAAAGTCCGAGAACAATCCGTCTACGCCAAGACAAAAAAACTGCTTATATTCTTGTATGGGATCGCCGTGATAATCAGATGCGAGATAGCGTCCAGACTCATTTCGAAACGTCCAGGTATGCACCTTCAACCCAACCGCATGCGCATCTGCTATCAGCGTGGTTGGCGGCAACAAGGTCTTGTCGGCATCACCGACCAAACCATCACCATTTACATCATCAGCCTTGCCATCGCCATTCGTATCAACGCCTTTTACGCTAACGATATAGCGTTTCCACGGGCTCACCACATCGGCATAAGTGGCGATTTCCGCCAGACCTTGGCGCGTCAACAAATCTGCAAAAGTGCGCGGGTCGTGCTTTACCACAAAAT
>JAOUGF010000388.1 GCA_029857925.1 Gammaproteobacteria bacterium | reverse complement strand
GGTATTGCGTCAATTGGTTTTGGCGTTGGAATTTAGTTATTTGACGTTCCGAAACATATTGAATCCACATCGTTACGATGCACCCAAAAGAGAATTCTGATGGATTCGTCATTTAATTAGCGTGTTAACCAGTTTCATTTACCTTTGGTTTTGAGAACCCATGGAAGCAATTATTAACGCCGATCTGAATAATTATAAACACGCTAGTGCCGTTGTTTATTTGTTGAACGAGTATGCGAAAGATCCCATGGGCGGGGGTGCTGAGCTTACTGATGATGTGAAGAAAAATCTTGTTTCCGAGCTTAAAAAGCGCCCAGGGATTGTTATCTTTCTTGCGTTTGTAGATGACAATCCCGCTGGACTTGCGATATGCATTGAAGGTTTTTCAAGTTTCGCGTGCAAACCACTATTGAACGTTCACGACGTGGTCGTTGCAGCGGAATACCGAGGGCGGGGGATTTCTAAAAGGCTGCTGGCAAGCGTAGAGGAAACGGCAGTAAGTCTTGGCTGTTGTAAGCTCACGCTCGAAGTTCTAGAGGGAAATAGAATTGCGCAGGCGGCCTATAAGGCGTATGGATTCGAAGGCTACGAATTAAATCCGCTGATGGGGAAGGCGTTGTTTTGGCAGAAAATACTTACCTAACATAGTGTAGGAGAATTGCTCGCCAGATAAAGGTTGCGTAATTTCGCTCAAAGCGTACACATTGAAAAGAATGTAGTTATGTCGACGGTTGACCCGTCGTGTATTCTGGTAGAGATTTTTGACACAAGGGAATTGCCCTCGCTTTGGGGTGATAACAGTATTTTCATCTAACGGACGTGTCAGTGGCCCGTTTGCGCAGTGTTGTTGGAGGAATAAATGATTTTTAAATTGTTATCTTCTCTCTCTATTACGATTCTTATGTTCTATGCGGTTATCGTCCAGGCAAATGAAGTCGCTCCCTGGGGGGTTGCCGATAGGTCTGAAATAAAATATGAACCTCAAAAAGTGTTGTATGATTTGACTACAGCGGATAAAAAAAGTCTGCAAAATATTTTAGACAGGATTGGTTTGTTATATAAGCTGTATGAATCAGACCCGCTAGGTAGTTCGATCATAATTGTGGTTCATGGCAATGCAATTCCCTATTTCGCTATAGCCAATGCAATGAATTTAGAGCTTATGAAAAGGGCGCACAGTTTTACAGTAGGCGCACCGATAGAATTTCGTATGTGTCAAGCGGCCGCAAAGGTGTTGGGTTACGAACCCAAGGATATTCACGGTTTTGTGAAAATGGTGCCAATGGCAGACGCGGAAATTATAAAACTGCAGAAGGATGGCTATGCGTATATGCAATAGTATTTTCAAGATTTCATTTTAATCCCACAAAGACGCGTTCGCATGGTTATTAACCCGGCATCGAAATAAGTCTGAAAAAATCCCCTCCCCCCTTGCGGGGGAGGGTTAGGGAGAGGGGGCAATCAATATATTTCGATGCCGGGTTAATAGTATATCTTCAATGTGCAGGCCTTAGGCGGTGATGGCAACGTATCGACGACTAGCAGAAGTGACAATTATAGACATTGAAAATCGCCGCACCCAAAATATTATCTTTGGGAACCTGTCTATTCTGGAGCATGCCTTCGCGTGAGGAAATTCGGAATCGGAAAACGGTTAAAACCGATTACTTCGTGCAATAACGAACGTAATCGCTGTCATATCCATTGGCTGGACAAAGTCGTTTAATGTTCTATATAGGCATAAATATTTTTATTAGTTATCCGTATGCTCGGTAAGTTTAAATTGATTGTCGCGTGTATAATAATTGGCGCGTACCTATGCGGGGATAAACGCAGAAATTCTTATGTGTCCTCATTGCGGTGACGCAAAGCGCTATGATAGGGGGCACTCACTAGGTGTTAGAACGAATGTCTGAGTTGATTGAGTTTGATACAGAGCGCCTTCGATTGCGCCAATGGCGCGCTACAGACCTAGAACCTTTTGCTGTGTTAAATGCCGATGCTAAGGTTATGGAATTCTTTCCAGCGCCTCTCGGCAGAACTGAAAGTGACACAATGGCAAACCGTTGTCAGGCACTGATCGCTGAGCGTGGCTGGGGATTCTGGGCAGTGGAAACGAAGAGTGAAAATGAGTTTATCGGCTTTGTGGGTTTGCATATACCCACTCAAGCGCTCCCATTCTCACCCTGTGTCGAGATTGGTTGGCGGCTAGCTGCAAGGCAATGGGGAAAAGGATACGCCACTGAGGCGGCACGTGCTGCGCTTCGCATCGGCTTTGAGCGGCTTGGGTTGGCGGAAATCGTGGCTTTTACCTCAGTCTTCAATCTCAGATCGCGTACAGTCATGGTGAAACTTGGTATGAGTGAGGCTGATGATGTATTTGAACATCCCAACGTACCGGTAGGTAGCGCACTTCGACCACACTGTTTGTATCGGTTGTTACGCTCGCAATGGCTGGTAAATACCGCATAATATTGCATTCAAGTGTGGCGGGTATGACTGGACACCCGTTAAGGCAATTACAGACATGACGCGGCAGGCGGCCGCGTATCGCCAAGGGCGTGTGCTGCTGGCCGGGGACGCCGCCCACGTGCATCCCCCACAAGGCGGTCAGGGCCTCAACTCCGGCATGTAAGGCGCCGTGAACCTAGGTTGGAAGCTCGCACAGGTGATCAATGACAAATCGTCCGCATTTGGTGCTCGCTATTCTAGCGTGCTTTTTTTAGCAGCACCTGTGGAAGTGACGTTGCACCGTCAAAGGGAGCAATCGAACGGGTAAGAATATTTAGCGGGCGCACCCTATGAAAAAACGGACTGTTGAAAACTCCGTCCGTGATTTCGATAATCCTAGAAACGGCGGTTAACCGTTACTGCTACATCTAACGATTAGAAACAAATAAAATATTCGTAGCAGGAACATTCGTAATGTATGATGCATACGCAGATTAACGTTTATCCGTTATTTCTGGATTTTGACGTCGTTAAACAACCCTTGGACGATCCATGAACAGATTTAAACACATTGCATTGGTGCTCGTCACGCTCATCGCTTGCATAGGATGTGATCAAATGACCAAGGACATTGCAAGGTTAGATCTTCGCTACAGAGAGGTCGTT
>JAOUGF010000017.1 GCA_029857925.1 Gammaproteobacteria bacterium | reverse complement strand
AACCTGCATTGGGCACCTGCTCGACACTTTCCAGGACTCTAAAATCCCAATGTTCGTCGCCGGATTTTTTTGCGCGTTCGTCACCCACAATCAAAATTGCGTCGCCGGTACGCAACCCGGTGGTGGTACCCGCCAAACGCAGTTCACTGACACCTCGCGCAATGCGGTCAATTGACGTAATTTGCGGCGTGTATGGTTTAAGCTCATTCCATTCCGGTCGCGCCACAATAGTTTCGACGGTTTCAAACGTCTGTGGCAGCTGATCTTTCGCAGGGATACTCAGCACGCGCGTACCCTTAGGCACGCTCACTTGCGGCGGAGAATCCTTAGAACCATCGGCGGTAAAGGCCAACACCGTACTGGCGGCCACCCCGGGTTTTAACTCGTAGCCGATGCTGCGCGCCAACTGCAGCACCGATAGGCGTTCTGTCGCGGTGCGCATATAGGCTTCATTCGCGATACGTTCCTGATAAAATGTGATGACGTCCGCGACCATCGCCCATGCATCGAGTAGCGCAATGGTAGGATCCGTCAGATCGCGTGTCGTCAATTGCGAGAGGGGTCGACGACTTGCAATGTCATCTTGCTCGGGAAGTTGATCGCGCGTCAAACGCGTGACCATGCGTTCCAGAAAACCCGAATGGGTCGCCAACCGATATTCGATGTTACTCAAACCCGGCCGATTAAAATGTGCGGCAAACGCCGTTTCAGGCAACGCACAACAGTTGCAATCGCTGAGTGATGATTGGTCATCGGTGACGCTCATAAACCACCTTCCATGATCAATTCCAGGCGCCCGTGATTGGGTGCGTTGGGATCATTGTCTAGCCGTGCGATCTCGATACGACCGATATTGATGAACCCCTGGGCGAGTTGTCCGCTATCCGCCTCCCCCCAACGTTTAAACCGTTCCGCAGCGACCCATGTGACGCCCGCAATACGCATCGCGGCGGCAATAACAGTGCTGAGATAAACGGATTCGCCAAACGTGAGTTGATCCGGATGAAAAAAACCCAAGCTGTTATCAGAACGACGCCCGCTGGAGAATACCTCAAGCAATGCCTTCTTCACCGCACTTTTTAAATAACCCGCCGCTACGCATACGCGTAGCGCGATGTCGAGTGCGACCATGCGCGGCGCTTCGATTTCCAAGTCGTGTCCCATCAGCCGAAAGGGTTCCAAATATTCGAGCAATTCAGTCTCAAACTGTGCATCCACCGGTAGACCCGCACGTCGGTCCACCGTCACAAAAATGGTATGCCAACTGCCTGTCCAACGTTGCGCCGCAACCGCCTTTTGCACCTGTGGATGATCTTCCGCCAACGTCGCATAATCGGCAGGCACCACTGCGCGCCGTTGACTGCGAAACGCCTGCGGGGCATAGAAACGCACGTGTTCGATTTCTTCCGGCTCCACACCGCCTTGCGCAGGCAACGGATTGGTGGCCGACACCTGGACTGATGCAATGGTTTCACCCGCGGGGATGACCACCAATTTCAGTGTATTCGCACCGACATTCCCGGCCGCACCACCGCCCAAACGATACGTGGCCAAAAACGTCGTCCCCACGATCGGCCGACGACCTAAGATTCCGTCGCCGAAGCGTAGATAGGCACGGCGATCACTCTCTGTTTCAACCACAAATTCTTCTGCAAAGCGATCGCTGCCCAACAGATCGCGACGCGCCGTCCATACCTCCATAGACTGACGTAGACTGACCGTCGGCAATGTCTGACGTGGGTCTTGCCTCAATGCCGCCGCCGCCGATTTGGAACGCGCCGCGTCTACGTCATAGGGCTGTGCGTGCGCCAAACCAACGCGCTTTAAATAGGGACGATAACGTCGCGCGTCGGTGACGACGGCGGGCTCCAGGGGTTCATCCGCATGGGTCGCACCATGATCCGCAAGCACGATATTTCCACGCGCGACGCTGACCGCTTGCGCCGCCTCGCCCGGCGTTGCAGCGCGCCTCGACAAACACAACGGGAACGGCAGCGCGTCTTCTGCTGACCAGCGAATATTGACGACATTTACGTTGTAAAGTGTGTCGGTATCAAACGTTACGGACGTGAGCCGTACCACATGACGATGACGACGATCCGCATCGCTCGGGTTGCCAACCGCATCGCGCACCTCTTCAAACAACAGCAGATCACCCGCCGCTAGTCCGTCAAGTTTTCTATCTTGGTTGCGCAGGCAACCGTACGTTGCGCCTTGCGCGAGACAACAATCCTCATCACCCCAGGTATAAAAATCGATTTGATTTAACCCGTGCTGCAATACGACGTCGTGCAGCGTTTCGAACACCTGCCTGTCCGCGGGTACACCGCGTAACGCTATGCGCGACCAAGGAGCCAACACACCTACACCCGGCGCGCGCACCGTTTGTATTTGCAAACCGTCGGGCCATTCACTGCCGGTGAGGATAGGCGTATGTGCGCGCAACACATAGGACGCCACCTCCGGGTCGATCGCAATATGCACCCACACGCGCGCATTGCAACCGTCATGCATCGCATAATCCAATAGGCGTGCATGACGGCGCACCGAAACGCGTCGCCGTGCAGTGCCCAAATACGCCTCGGTGGCGACCGCGTCTTGATAATAGCTGAGTTGATCGGCGGCGTAGGCGAGTGTTTCGATCGCGGCGACGCCGAGATCTGCGGGGTTCCGCTCCCGCCACTGCGGCATCACCGTAGATAACCTGTCAAACATTAGTTGTCGAAAACTCGCGTAGTCCTTCGCAAGATAATCGATATCGGGTTCTACTTTTGGTTCTGTAATGCACGTGGATACCGGAATGCAGTCGAAATCGCTAGGGCATTCCGCCTTAAATGAAAAATCAACCTCACACAATATCGAATCCAACCACGCAGGCGGCTGCGGCCGACCCAAACCTTGCACGATGCGCAGAGTATATACAGAAAAATCTCCTGCATTTTCCACGTCGATTTCCACTTGTGTAGATGCCGTTCCCAACGGCCAATTCACCGCAATAATTTTTATATCACGGACACGCTCACCGCCTTCGATGCGCACGTTGTCTTTATTGAATTGATCTACGGACACTTCTTTTAAGAACGTCAGCACCAAACGGGCCTGCGGGACATCGTCACCAACGATGAGGTCTGACGTATCATCAACGCCGCCGACCACGCGCGTCGCGACTTCCAAATAGTCGATGCCGTTAAAGCCGTTGGGCGCTAACACCGCCTGACGGCGCCCGGGTACTTTGCAAAAATAACGCGTAACCATGGTTATATCGCCTGTGAAAACCTTTCAACGCGACGTTCTTGTGTGCGCAACAATCGATACTGCACCGTCACTTCCAATTTCTCCTGAATATTTTTGACCTTTACGGCCTCGATTTGTATGCGATCCCCTAGAAATCGTTGCAATGCCCCTTGCACTAAATACTCGGTGGCGCTCGCCACCTCCGGGCTGTTGGCTGCGAACAGCAGACGGCGCAATCCACCACCGAAATCCGGTCGATTCACACGTTCTCCTGGCTCGGTGAACAGCAGTTGCTCCACCAATTGCCGAACGTGCGCATCCTCCGCTGCATCGGCGGTGCGGCCTGCGCTATCAATACGAAACGGAAACCCGAATTCAGTCATTGTGCCTTCACCCTAAATTGAGTCATCACTACATTGACACCGGTACCCGTCGGCACACACACCGCCTGACTGTCTTGTAACAATAACGGCATCCCCATCGACGTGACACGCAGCGCGGATGTCACGAAATTTGCGATTACGCACGGGCCATTGGCCGCCGGTGGCGGCGGAAATGTGCATCCCGCGATCGACCACGGTGCGCCCATTGTCACTGCGGGTTGCCCCCCGACCTTCACACGCGGGCTGGTCATCGTCGGTTGCGCCTGTCCTGCGTGCAGACATAGCACCGTGGCACCCATGTGTAAGACATAACCAGGCATCACATCACCTCCAACGCGCCGTTATTTATTGAGACATTCGCGATCGAAACATTCACCGATTGCGCACCGTTTTTTATTTCAACACCGGCGGGAGAAAATTTTCCAGTCGCGGTACTCTGCACGTCAACGCTGGCGGCGGCGATCTTGACAGACGAACTGGCGTTTTTCGCCTCAATCTCGGTAGGTGTGATGCTCAGTGTCGAGGGGCTGTGACTGACCTCGACACTGGCCGGCTGTATCGTCAACGTCGGTATCGTATGTTTTATTTCTATACTGGTCTGCGTCATCTTGATGCTACCCGGTGTGTGCTCGATCAAAATGCCGCTGCTGTCTATCGTAATCTTTGAGGGTAATGCGACGGCAGGCGAATTAATTTCCAGCGTTACGCCGCCGATGCCAGGAAGGTCGCTCATTGTCAGCGTAATATTGTCAGTTTTAAACACCTTCATTTCCGCCAGCGCGGGCATCGCAGGGACTTCGCCTATACCCCAGAAACAACCCGACCAAATGGGATAGTCGGGATCTCCACCCTCGAATTCCACCCAAATATTCGCACCGACCGGTGGAATTGCAAAAAAACCGACACCGTTGCCGGCGTACGGTGAACTGGGCATCGCCCAACTCAATGTGCCTTGTCCTAGCACGGCCGGCGCGCTGACCTGAATACGGCCGAGTTGTAGCGGGTCGATATTATTTTCAACCTTGCCGCGATATTTTCCATAATGTTTGCTCATGGCCTCACCACCGGCAGCGTTGCGCCGCGCCCCTCTCGCGTCAGCGTGAACTGCTGCTTGTATTGTCCACGGCTGATGCTGTGTTTAACGCTCTTGATATAATACAAACCGTCATGGCTATAACCGGCGCCGCGCACACCGACCAAGCCGCGTGCCTCCATCACATCGCCATAGCGCGCACTATCGACCTCCCCCGTAGCGGTGAGCACGTTGTCCATAGAACTGTTTGTCGTGGCCTGCGCGCGTGCATAGGCCTGTGCGTAACTCAAACCTTCGGCTTGATCCAACGTCACTTTGCGCACATTTGGCAGTTCAAATGGCAACGGTGGCATCGTCGCCAAAGGTGGCAGGCGCGTGCTAAAAAAAGTCATCACTGGCAGATCGGTATTCAGCGTGCGATCCCGTAACACGTCATCGACACGCACCGCCTCGCGTGAGTCGTATTGAAAATCGATATTATTTACATTTGTCTCGTGACCTAGATTCACCGACAATGCGCGCGCAGGCAATCCGAGACGCACCTGGGGACCCCAGTAGGCGGTGTTTGTACCCGGAACCGGCCCGGGACGTATATAGAAAACATAACCAAAGCGCTGCGCCATCGTCTGTGCATATTTCAAATCGGTATCGTTCTGCGCCGGTATGCGTTCCACCGGTAAGGGAAAGTCAATCATAAAGGGGGGCATGATCTGTGGTAACAGGCCGTACTGTGCATATTTCCCGACCAACTTGAGCATAATGATCAACTCATTTTGGGCGGGATGATTGTCTTTGACTTTATCCCTATCCATCGCGACACTGACATCTTCGCCGGTGATGGTCAATGTACCGCTACCCGGTGTCGTACCAGGATTTAATTGTTGATGCGTCACCAAACCATCGATCAACACCCGAGGCAGTGCATTCACCAACACCATAATGATGACGCGATTGTTCGGCAATAAAAGTGGATTGGCCAACAACGGATATTCCAGCGCACCCAATACGCCGGAGCGTCCGGCGCGAAACACGATTTGAAAACCGGAACGTCCTTGATCGCTTTGATTGACTTCTACTCGATCGATATTTTCAGTCAATAAAATCGGCGCGGGCACCGGCACCGTCGGCCCGATCAGCAACGTCATCTTGATGCCCAGCATGTCCATGATCGTACCTCAGGGCTGCGGTACCGGCACGCGCAGGCTTGCGTCGGCTTCCGCGGTTAAATTTTCCGGTTGCATCGCGTTGTTAGCGTCTGCGATGCGCCAATATTGTTGTGGATCACCCAATGTCTTCGCAGTAATCAGGTCCAGGCGTTCACCACTGCCCAAACGCAATTCAACCATCAAAGGTATTTTTTCGCCTTGGGGCAAAAATCGCCGCCGTTTATACGCGATCTCACGGCCGTCCTTTGATTTATAGGAACTCGTTGATATCTGAAAATAGCGGCTGGTATGCTCAAACATAATGCCTCCTGAATATTCAAATCACGCTGCCGAGATTGGCAATGCTGCCCATGCTACCGACCACCGCCATCGTCTCTTTGACGATTTGATGTGCGAGAAACACGCTATAGCCTGCATGCGTCACTGGCAAATCGTTGTAACTCAGCACCTGTAATTGCAGCGTGACCTTAGCGCGTACCGGATTCAAATTGACATCGTGCGCCTCCTCGGCGATTTTGAATTGATTTAATTTAATCGGAACCACGCGTTTCGCGCCCCATATCAGGAGAGTAAACGGCGCCTCCGGCGGGATGACTTCGATAGTGCCTATCGCCATCGCGATCGTATTGGCGATCACCAGACCGCTTTTTGGATAGAGCAACATTTCGAGTGCGGATAATTGCGGATAAACCCCGAGTCCGGTGGCCACGCCGTCGCCCGTTTCCAATTGATCGGTGGCATCAATCTCAATGTCCAAATCAATCTTTTCCACCGGAGCCCCCGCGAGACGCAGCACCTCCGCGCGCGCGCCCTGTTGATTGCTAAACTGCGGCTCTAATGTGCGCGTCACGAGATCCGGGTTGTATTGAAACACCACCACGCTGGCGACCGGATTAAATAGATCGAAACCTATAATCGCGCCGCGCGTGACACGGGGTGAGCGGGGTGAATAACTCATGAACCACCTCCGTGACGGAAAGCGCTCGCACCGCCCATGTTAAAATTAATTTGCGACACCACGTGACGCGCGACCTGCACCCCGATCACTTCCGGTGTGCTTCTAGTATCCGCAGCGATTCGCCCCGCATCGACATAACGCAATACTGTGGTTCTTGCCGACGATTCCGTTGACGCATCGCTCAATAGGCGGTGCAACTCGTCGTGCAATGCATCCGCCACGCGTTGGCGATCGACAGCGGAAAATCCGTGCAACACGAGACGATCAATATTGAGCGATATCTCTTCCGGCGTCATTGCCATCCCCTCGTCTCGGTCTCGCCGAGCGGTTGATCCAATTTTGCGTATTCGCTACGTGCGGCGCGCAACATATGCGACATGCGTATCGGTTCGCCCGCGTCTGCGGCGAGAAACGCGGCATTCAACGCGATATTGCGGATATTCCCGCCGGTCACCTGTAAACGCGCCAATTTAATCGGATCCAATGCATCAGTAGGTGTATCATGCGGATAGACCCTACGCCAAATTTCGGTGCGCAGACTTGCATCCGGAAATGGAAATTGCACTATAAAACGCAGGCGTCTGACAAATGCGCTGTCCAATGAATTCTTCATATTTGTTGTCAATATCGCCAACCCGCGATACGATTCCATACGCTGCAGAAGATAGCTGACTTCAATATTGGCGTAACGATCATGGCTGTCACGGACTTCGCTGCGTTTACCGAACAACGCATCCGCTTCGTCAAACAATAAAACCGCACCGCCGCGTTCCGCCGCATCAAATATGCTGCGCAGATTTTTTTCGGTCTCGCCGATGTATTTGCTGACCACGGAACTGAGATCAATCCGGTACAGGTCAAGATTGAGCGCATTTGCGATGACCTCCGCCGCCAACGTCTTACCAGTGCCGCTGGCACCTGCAAACAACGTCGCGACACCTAGGCCTCGCCGACCATTGGCAGCCAACCCCCAAGTTTCATATACCTTGTAACGCTGACGCACACTCGCGACAATTTCCTGTAGTAAATGTTTTTGTTCATGAGGCAATACCAAACCGTCCCAATCGGTCATAGGCTGGATCATTTGCGCAAGGGCCTCTAGACGCGGCCGCGCTTGTCGTCGCGCGGCCTGCCACAATGCACGCGACGTTGATATGTCGCCATTTGCGCGATGTACACCGGCATCGACGACGGCGGCATTTATCGCGACGGGGTCCAAATCAAATTGTCCGACCAAGGTGTTGACCACCTCATCACAATTTTCTATCGAATCATTTAACGCAAATTTCCACAATGCGGATTGTTCGCTTGCGGTGGGCCTGGGCACCTCAAAACCAATCAAGACCCCTGCAGTATCACGCAGCGGTTCTCGCGCTATTACCGCAAATGGGATATCTAAGTTCTCTAGAATTTCTGTAGGTAACCCTTGCATAGAGGCCTGGTCTTCCAGCACCAATACGCCTTCACTGAGCAATGCCTCGCGCCGCCACAAACGCAATAATTCGACACGCTCGCTCTGCGATACCGGAAAATCCTGCAATCGCATAACCTGTCCCCGCCATCCCACTTGCGCGCACGCGGCCGCGACAATTGCAGACTTACTGGACGGTTCCGGCCCCCATAGGCCGATACCACGTATGGTGGGTGCGCGTTGCATCCACAGATCTGCAATTTGATCGGCTATGTGTTGATGGCTAGGCGGTAGATCGACGGCGGAGGGCAGCGGACGCAGGATATTGCGCAACCGCACGTCCATCGTTGCAGTGCCGACCAAAAAATGTAATATTCGCTCGTCGATGCGCAGCGGACTCGTCGTCAACGTATCACCGGGAAGCACTTCTATCAACCTCCAAAAACGCAGCGGGGCCTCCGGTGTCAGTGCACTCCAATGCGCACCCGGCAAACATGCAAGGGCTAAACTGAATGTCGGCTGTGCCCTACGACCGTCGCCATGCAACGTCGCGCATAACGCCGAGAATCGTCCGTCTAACTCCACACCCGCGCATAACAACAATATTTGCCCTTCAAATGCAGACAAACCGAATAGATTAATCACATACTCAAGAAACGTTGCGGGTCCCGGTGCATCCTGCTGTGGTTGGGCTGCATGAGTAAGGGGGACGTCATCGCCGCCTGCACTGTGGCGCTCCAGCAATGCCCTGAGCGAATTTAATGCGAGCGACAGCTGCATCTGATTTTGTTCTAACCACTTCGTCTCGTCCGGAAAGTTCATGGCATCACCAGTTTTGGCGTTGCATAGCGGCCCGCAATGTCCGTCCCCAGCGCGCTCATCGCGCCATCCACTTGTATGCGCAATAAATATTCGCCTGCGGCGACACCGGTCACATTGATAACTAAATGCGCGGTGTCACTGGCAGGCGGTGCTAACGTAAAGCTGTAACTCGGCGTTGTGGCGGCGCTGTAACTGTTCATTAACACTGAAATACGCTGACCGGAAGCAAGCGTAGGCACCACGTCAATTGAAAGCGTTGCGTCGCGTAAACCGTCCTCACGAATAACCACGTCATCTACAGCGATCGCCTTCAACCGCGGATGTACGATCACCGCAACCGCAATCGATTCCGCCGCAATACGCAGGTCGCTGGTCGGACCAACATAATGCAACACCGTTAATGTTTGCGCACCGCTACGTACAACATCTGCGGGCGCATCTGCGAGATTCATCTCAATTTTTAGATCTTCTATTAGGCTCGGTATTAACTCTGCAGCGCCCAGGCGCAGCCGAGTGACGGTACCTTTCAGCTGTCTGCCGTATATAACGATAGACGTGTCCGCCTCGATAAAGCGTGTCGCGTCATCACCAACCGCTTGCACACGATCAACGCTAGGCTGACGCAGCGTTTCGACATACAGACGTCGGCTGCGCACCGGTAGCGCTGATGCCGGCGCGCTGCTCGCCTCTATAACCACCGCCGTTCCAATATATGCCGCCGATAAGGTATAGGGAGTTTGAAGAAATACCGACCAAAGCTTAGAAAGCTCCTCTAGACTATAGGAGATCGGTGTAAATTTCACGAGGTCGACGGCATGTTGCAAATCTGAGTCGGCGAGCATTGGGTAATTCGTTGTGTCCGCGACCAATTGCGCGACTAACGCGCGATGCATCACGGGCTGCGCATGCAACGTTTTGATGACAGCACCTAACAAACATTCAGGTTCGAGTTTTTTCTGGTCGCCATAAAACGTCATCAAATAGTGCAAATCCACACCCGTACGCGGCCGCTGGTAAAGCGTGCCGTTGTTGCTTCGCGTAGGCAAATCTATATTGCGCAATGCAACATTGGGTGTCACCTGATAAAGATAAAGATTCACCAACGGAGACTCATCGGAAGAGACGTCCGGCGCCTTATGGGGGCGCGCCAAGGTAACCTTCGCGCCGCTGACAGCGTCTTTGACGGCGGGCGTCAGGTGCTCGCGCAATGCGGCGGTAACGGTGGCGATCGCCAAATAATTACTCATACCGCACCTCCGCCATTGCGGCGCCGCATATACTCATCCAACGTCAAACGCGGCCCGCCCTGCGGTGCCATGCGCGGCGTAGGTTGCGGCGCGGTGGGTGCCGCCCTGATTTCTATCGTCCCAATTGAAATGGAGATCCGCGGCCCGGCGGTTTTGGATGGAGGCATCGCATTAATATCATCCTGCGGCACCACCGGCTCACCCGGAGGCGCCGTATAATGTTGTTTTTTTTCGGCTCTTATAGGTGCCGCTGATGCTAAGAATGCTGTGTCTGGAGACGTCGAAGGCGCTACCCGCGTACCATGCGCCAACATGTTATTTGTATGATCTGCGCGTGCAGCGTTAATTAGCCTATTTTCCGGTTGCAGAAATGCATCTGGCACTAAAGTTTTTTCCGCTGACACAGGTGAAATCTGGCTCGGTAATACGCGTTCGTCTATACCGTGGGAGCGGTCGCCTGCACTATCATTTTGCGGTAAAGCGGTAGAAACCGAGCTACGGTTGTGCGCGTTTTTAACAATCGGCGCCATCACTGTAAAGGATCGTGATGCGGCGCCTTTTACCGGCTCATTATGAATCTCTATCCCCGTTTGGTGAACCTCCGCCATACGCGCTGATCCTTCGGTACGCACGTCCCCTGCGGAATACTCGCGTCTGCTCGCTAACGTTGACGTAGGTGCAAAGGTATCGCGTTGAAATGGGTCCTGGCGCGCCGAGGAACTCAAGTCAGGTAGTGATATTGCCGCACGCTGTTGTAGGGATACATCTAACATGGGAGACTCGGTTTTTTGCACGGATGCAGATGCCGAAGACCAGCGCGGAACAGCTTGATCGGGGACGCTATTTTCGATTTCTCCAGAGGGATGTGCGACCGCCATCGAATCGGCGGCGCGCCCACCACTGTCTGCGGCGTTTGAACGCGCATACTGAAAAAATGGATCAACGCTAAACCTGCGTGAGCCACCACTATCGGCCTCAACTTTGCTAAATTCCACCGCCGCTGACTCAGTACCGTCGCGGAGCGACTCGTGGTTAGTTTGTATGGGTTCGCCTGTCATTTGCGCCGCGCTTTCTTCAGATTCAGCGCCAGCGCTTGCCGACATCTCCGCACCCGAGGAATAATAGGTGCCCGCATTCGGCGACACCGACGCTGCGGCGCTGAAATGGCGTGTCACGAGACGTTGTAAAAAATCGCTCATACTCCACACATTCCTATATAGGCATTGCGCCGACGACTGCTTAAAGCGAGGATATCCGCCTCGCACCAGCCATACGCCCGCGCCAGCACGTCCACTTCGCGGAGCAGCCGACGCGCATACATCGAAATTTCGCGATCTAAATACCCGAGTATGTCGAACAGCGCGTCCCAATCAGCGCCGCATTCTGGACAGGACAACTTTAAATTTATCTCCGCGTACGGATCCAAATTTTCCATTTTGTCCACCACCAAGCGGATGACTTCATTCGTCATCTCCCAAATACCCGTTTCTTTTTCGCCCCGACGCACGTCGGTTATACAACGCGCCAGCAACTCCTCACGCTGCGCGTTCACATCGCCAACCCCCGCGATGTAAAATAGGTCTTCGGTATTGGGTAAGCGAAACCGCAGGTGCCACTCTTCAAAATCCAAGTCATGCCAGCAGGGAGGCCCAGGCATCGCATGCGCTGCCAACAATTGCGACACAGGCAATGCGAATTCCAATGGCCCCTTACAGTGCGGACAAAGGGTACGCGCCTGCATGACATCACCAAACGTGTACTGACGCAATTGCAATAAATACGCATCGCGTTGCCCTATCGTCAGCGTTGCGAGTTGGCGAGGGTCTGCAGTCACACCTATCGTCGCGAGCAACTGCAATGCGCGATCCGCCGCGCTACAGGTTTGCCCCTCATCCCAAATGCGTAAAAGCTCACTCGCTTTTAACGCACGCATACCTACGCCGGCTCAGTAAAACTGGGTTCGGCCGGTTCGGCAACGGCGTAATCACGCTCCCAGCCCTCGTTTTCAAGCTTGATATGCTCCAACGCAACGGCATTCGCATTTGCATCCAGATCGGGGAGCGCCTGGAATTCCGATACCCAGCAGCGAAACACGTTATACGCCAACACCAACTGACCCGCTTCGTTATATACCTCAATGGTGATATCCTTGCGAAAATCTTTCAACGACACCTCCGCGCCCAAGCCGGAACCGTAGTTCCAAACTTTGTTCGCCCATTTCTCGAATTCCGTGTCATGCGTAATACCACGGTCGAGTGTGATCGCCTCATAACTGGTCCGCCCTGGTGACTTGCGATCTGTGCTCGCATCACCGCCATCGCGATGCTTAACCGGTTCTGTGGTGCGTTTTAGGCCGGTGACCTTGCTGACGCCGGCGACGTAACGACCATCCCATTTCACACGAAACTTGAAATTCTTGTAGGGATCGAATCGGCGTGGATTAACAGTAAACTGAGCCATGAAGCCTCCTTAGTGTTACGCTTCGATTTTTCCAGCCATTTGCTGAATCTTGATGATGACAAATTCGGCCGGTTTGAGCGGCGCGAAACCGACAATGATATTTACGACGCCCATATTCCGATCGGTTTGAGTAGTCGTTTCTGCATCGCATTTAACAAAATAGGCGTCGCGCGGAGCGCTACCTTGAAACGCGCCCTGACGAAACAGCCCGTGCATAAACGCGCCAAGGTTGAGTCGGATTTGCGCCCACAACGGCTCGTCATTCGGTTCAAACACCGCCCATTGCGTACCGCGAAACAGGCTTTCTTCAATAAACAACGCCAAACGGCGTATCGGCACATATTTCCATTGATCAGCAAGCCGGTCGGCACCGCGCAACGTTCGCGCGCCCCAGATCACACGGCCTATTACCGGAAGATTGCGTAGACAATTAATCCCTAACGGATTTAAATCGCCGTTTTCATTGTCCGTCAGCGGTACGTTGACATCCGCTGC
>JAOUGF010000387.1 GCA_029857925.1 Gammaproteobacteria bacterium | reverse complement strand
GACTGCGATGTAAGGCAGGGCCGGGCCGCGGTAAGTAAGGCCGCGCCCCACCCCTTCCAAATAATTCATCACCGAATCGCCAGACGGTAACAGCCCTGCGATCGCCTTGCCTGCGTCCAATACGCTGCCCCCGCCTATGCCTATGACGATGTGATACGGGGCGCCTGTCGCGCGACATTGGCGCACAGCGCCATCTATCACCTGTGGCGAGGGTTCACCCGTGATACGCACGACTTCCCACTGCACGTCCGCCGCGCGTAACGTTTCGGTGAGTGCCCGCCAGTGGGGTGTGGCGGTAAACGAGCGCGCGCCAGTGACCAGCACGACACGCGTGCCAAAACGCAGAATCAATTCCGGCAGTTGTGCGATCACCCCCGCACCAAACACGATCTGTGGCAGTGGGGACAGCGAAAAAGGGCGTATGTCCAACATGGGATTAAGCCAATAAACTGAAATAATAAGCCCAATCAAAGTAAGGGCCGGGGTCGGTCTTGCGCCCAGGGGCGACGTCACAATGCCCGGCGATACGGTCGCGGGTGATGCCGGGGTAGGCCTGCATCAGCGCCCGCGTGACCGCCCCCAATTGGGTGTATTGCGCGGGCTCATAGGGCTGGTCGTCCGTGCCTTCCAGTTCGATACCGATCGAAAAATCATTGCACCCGTCACGACCGGCATAGCAAGACTTACCCGCGTGCCACGCGCGCAGATGGAAGGGCACGTATTGGATCAGGCTGCCATCGCGGCGTATCAGCAGGTGGGCGGAGACGTGTAAGGCCGCGATACCCTGAAAGTATTCATGCACTTGAGGGTCGAGTTGATTGGTAAACAGCGCGCTGATATAAGGGCCGCCAAATTCACCCGGCGGTAGGCTGATGCCGTGGATGACGAGCAGGCCGATATCCGTAGGGTTGGCCCGCTCATCATGGTTCGGCGAGGGGATGTAGGTGGCCTCGTCGAGGCGTCCGGTAGTGGGGTCAATATACATAAAGCCCTTTAAAAACAATTATATAAAATTTGACGGGGTTCACAGTCCAGTGGCGCGTGGAGAAATTGTGACCGACATCGCGAAATTAAGCCCGGCGCAAATATCGAGCCTTGTGCCTCCGTGAACGTAATAATGAGGTGTCTATGATGACCTTTTCTTGTAACGTGTTGGGAGTATGCTGATGCACACGCGTAAAACATTGAAGACCCTCGTATTGGCCCTGGGCGTGCTGGGTGCGATGAATACCTGGGCGGCCGATGAAAAAACAGGCAAAGTGGATGATTTTGCCGATGGTTTTCTTGCCGCGCAATCAGGTGATTATGCAAAAGCCGTCGCCAAATGGGAACCCCTGGCGAACAAAGGCAATGTCGCCGCACAATTTAACATGGGAACACTGTACCACAGCGGGGTCGCGGGTAAAATGGACGAGGCCAAGGCCGTGGAGTGGTATCACAAGGCCGCCGAGGGCGGCAGCCGTATGGCGCAGGAATATCTAGCCGCAGCCTATGCGGAAGGTTGGTTCGGTTTGAAAAAGGACACTAAAAAGGCCGCGCACTGGGAAAAAATCGCGGATAACAATCCGGTCAATTTTTAATCCAGCGTTCTACAGTCGTATAGACGGCCCTGGTGGCCGTCTTTTTTTTACTCCAACGCCTCCCAACGCGCATAGGCCTGCGCGAGGGCCAGTTCAATGTCGGCCAGGCGTTGTTGTGTCACCGCGATCGCATTTTTGTCTTGGCGGTAAAACTCCGGCATATTCATTTGCGCGGTCAACGCGGCCTTTTCCGCGTCCAATGCCTCGATTTTCGCGGGTAGCTCATCGAGTTCGCGTTGATCTTTATAGGAGCGCTTTTTGACCTTCGCCTTGGGTTCCGCCGGTGTGGTGGGCGCGGCGTTCGTCATGTTTTTTTGCGATGTCGCGGGGGCGGCGGCGACGCGGCGTTGGCGCAACCAATCGTCATAGCCGCCGACATATTCGTTAATCACGCCACCGCCTTCGAACACCAGCGTGCTGGTGACGACATTATTCAAGAAAGCGCGGTCATGGCTGACCAACAGCAAGGTGCCGGAATATTCCACCAGGCGTTCTTCGAGTAATTCCAGCGTGTCGCTGTCGAGGTCGTTGGTCGGTTCGTCGAGCACCAATACGTTGGCGGGTTTGGTAAACAACTTCGCGAGCAGTAAACGATTGCGTTCACCGCCGGACAACGCCTTCACGGGTTGGCGCACGCGCGCGGGGCTGAACAAGAAGTCTTGCAAATAGCTCATGATGTGCTTGCGTTGGCCGTTGAGCACGATGAAATCGGCGCCCTCGCCGACGTTATCCTGCACGGATTTTTCTTCATCCAATTGCGCGCGGTATTGGTCAAAATAGGCGATTTGCATATTCGTACCCAGGCGTAACGTGCCTGAGGTGGGTGCTGATTTGCCCAGTAATAGATTCAACAACGTCGTCTTGCCCGCGCCGTTGGGGCCGATGATGCCGATCTTGTCGCCGCGCAAAATCGTGGTGGAAAAGTTTTTAATAATGGTCTTTTCGCCGTGCGCGAAACAGACATTTTCCGCCTCGGCGACCAAATGGCCGGAGCGTTGCGCGTCTTGCACGTTGATGGTGGCGGTGCCGGTGAGGTTACGGCGCGCGGCGAATTCGGCACGCATTTTTTTCAGCGCGGTGACACGCCCTTCATTGCGCGTGCGCCGCGCCTTAATGCCTTGACGCACCCAGACTTCTTCTTGCGCGAGTTTTTTATCGAACAACGCGTTTTCTTTTTCCTCGTTTGCCAACAGTTCTTCTTTGCGGATCAGGTAATTCGCATAATCGCACGGGAAATCGTATAAACGGCCGCGATCCAATTCGATGATGCGCGTCGCCAGGCGTTGCAAAAAGGCGCGGTCATGGGTGATGAACAACAGGCTGCCCGACCACCCGAGCAGGAATTCTTCTATCCACGTAATCGCGTCGATGTCGAGGTGATTGGTAGGTTCGTCGAGCAGCAGCAAATCCGGTTCGCTGACCAGCGCGCGTGCCAACATCACGCGGCGTTTCAAACCGCCGGAGAGCTGGCCGATGTCGGCGTCGCCGTCCAGCCCCAGGCGCGTCAGTACCGCATCCACGCGTTGATTCAACGCCCAGCT
>JAOUGF010000386.1 GCA_029857925.1 Gammaproteobacteria bacterium | reverse complement strand
GCCCGCGCATTTGGCCATGAGGGCCTGGTGGAGCAGTTGGCTATCCCGGGCATGGCCGATATCAATCTTCCGATGCCCAAAGGAACGCTGGCCAGCGCCGCACCTGCGATTCCCTCGCCCACGCTTATGCCCAATGTTCCCTGATGAGTTCAAGCTCGCCACCACGCGCCTCGACCGCTAGTCGCAGATTGTTCAACGCACGACTGATCATACGCCCCGGCGCATGCGCGGCAACCCCCATCTTGCGGGCGACGGCATTGCGTTTGTGCCCCTCTTGATATACCAAACTGAGCGCCTCGGCTTCCTGTGCGCTAATGCCCAACGGACTCCGACCTGACGGTTGCGTGTCCAATACACTGGCCATCATTGCCAACAACGATTCATAATGGCCGCGTGCTAGTAATTCATCCGGGGTTTGCGCATCGACCAAGCGGTCTTCCAGTGCAACGCCGTCACTTGCACGGTCGCGTGGCACGCAAAACTCACGTAGGCCTTGCACTTGATTGAAGGCGCGCGATTTTATCGTTTTGGCGATCTTGCGTATCGCCTTCGCGTCGCCGCAACCATCATCACTATAACGATCGACTATCGTCTCAATCTCCTGCCGTTCCAGGCACACTGCACGCCAAATCTGTATCCAAAGCTCACCCTGGCGTTTGATCCACTCCGGCGGACGCGGCCGCCCAAAGCGTTCGCGTGAAAATTCTTCTAAGAAATTGCACACCACCGTGTACAGATAGGTGGCGGGTTTGGACTGGCCTTGGAACTTACTCAGCACCGCCCAATCGTTTTCACTTAATCGGTTGATGACATAGGTGCTTGCCTCTTCGGCGAGTCCACCCGCGCCAAAACGCCGTGCGGCCAGTTTGTCTAACTTCTGTAACCAGCCCGTCTCAAACACCAATGTTTGCCACTCCACTGCCTGTTCCATGTCCTTACCCTCTCTCATCTGTATAAGCCCCGCATCAATGGGCGTCGCCGCTTGCCATCCAACGCTGGATGATGTAGCCATTTTGCGCCAATCGGCCGATGAGAGAGAAGCAGCTCAATACACTACACGTTGTAGGCAGGAACTACGATAAATGTAGGAAATAACGGACAGTGATGTAAGTCAGGATAGGGGGGCACGTCAGCACGCCAGCATTTAGGCCCTCATAGCGTGGAAATTGCGGTGTATACGGCTACAGCCCCGATCATGAATGATGTTTGGCTTCCTGCGTCAGACCAACCTACCGGACTGTCGTAGTTTTTGTAGGGTGGATAAACGAAGTGCATCCACCTTCGGCGTAGAAAAATGCAAAAATATTGGGCGATTAAATTGCACACATCAAACGCAATCCCAATGACGGACTTTTCCGATATTGAGGGTGTTACGGTGGATGCGCTGCGCTTATCCACCCTACAACTAACACTTGTTGCTGATTGCATTTGACACCGTCGTTCGCAATTCAAGATCCCAGCAACCTTTCACGGATGATGTTGGGTTTCCTGCGTCAGCCCGACCTACCGGGATCGATTTATTGCGCGGGTCGGGCGCCCCGTTTTCTATCCCTAATTTTCAGTAGCCCTACACGGGAGAAATACATGATTATTAGCGCAGTGCCCATGTATATGACCAAAAAAAATAGAATGCCGTTAAACCCTGCAATTGAATCTAGCCAACTTTTAGGCACCGCAAATGCGAATACCGCCACGACAAAGTACGGTACAACAGCAGCCGCCAAAAAATCAATTAACCCGATCGCCGCCGCCCAGCCCCCCTCATTCAACTGACGTCCCTTGATTCCAAGCAACAACCAATCAACCACCGAACCAGCGATCAATGTTATAGGAATTACAAGCCAGGCTGCGAGAAAATCCTGTTTATTTAGGTACTCTGCCATCATCGCATATAGTGCACAAAGCGCAATTCTCCAGAGTGTAGGCACAGAAATCAATAACACGGGAATCCGTTTCTCTGTAAATCTTCACATCGCATTGTGTCGCTGTCAGAAGATGAGCCGCCTCGACCGGACGAACTGCCTCCCTGAATCGTAATTGTAGCCGGATTCTCAAAAAAATAGGGGGGCATGGGGTTGTCAAAATTTCCGCTACAACCCCGGCACACGTCGGCCACTGCCACCGCCGGAAACGGGTGCGCGTTGTGTGGATTTAGGGGTTACCGGCGCCGACTGTATGGTCACGCCAGGCGCGGTCACGGAAAGCGGTGTGACCGGCAAAGATTGCGTCGGATTGGTCCACGTCGCCGTGCTATGGCAAGTACCGCAATTCCTCGTCACATTTAACGCCAAATGGCTTTGCGGTATGCGCGCGGCGTGGCACGATTCGCAGGTACCTACCGCCTCGCGATGATCGAACGTGACAGAGAACCATGACGTCGTAGAAATATGGCAAGGCGCGCAGTTATTGGTCGTAGTCTTGTGCGTCGCGGATTTGCCTTTCTTTGCGTAACGGCCCGTGCCATCGTGACAGAAATAGCAACTTGTCAAATTCAGCACTTGGTTGTGATCGACACGTAACGCAGGCGTCCAACGCGTGGTGGCATGACAATTTGCGCACTCGTTGGTCGTCGGAATATGTGTAGGTGTCTTGCCTTTGGCAGAGATGCCGTTGTGACACGAACCGCACGTGCCTGCCACTTGTCTGTGATCTACCGTCGTGGTTAACCATGTACTGGTCGAATGGCAGGCGGAGCACAGCGCGCTGGCGAGCACCGTGATGTGCTGGGGCGACTTGCCACGCGCAATCACGTTATTGTGGCAGGATTCACAGGTGCCTAACACTTCCAGGTGATTCACCGCCACCTTGGGTACCCAAGCACGCGTGGAATGACACTGCTCACAGGCGTTAGTGGTCAAGATGTGGGTGGCGTTCTTGCCGCGTTTTGCCGCGGCGCCGGGCAGGCCGGAATGACAAGAAACACAGGTGCCTAAAACTTGTGTGTGGTCAACCCCGACGATTAACTTCCACGACGATGTCACGTGGCAGGCCTCGCATGCATTCTGCGTGTTCATGTGGCCTACATTTTTGCCTTTCGCAACCACGCCGTTGTGGCAGGTTGAACAAATCTTGACTGGAATCTGCGCATGATCCACCTTCACCGTGGGTTTCCACTGCGTCGTTGCGTTGCA
>JAOUGF010000385.1 GCA_029857925.1 Gammaproteobacteria bacterium | reverse complement strand
TATCTATATGGTGATTTGGGTATCCCGCCTGGCAATAGGTCCGTGTGGATCGCCCCTGTCAAAGTGAAGCCATTCTCGGAATGGGAAGAGCGTAAGGTCTTTGTCCGGTGCCTTGTACGTAATTAACAACGCCAAAAAAATTAATGGGAGGCGATCGATAACCTATGGAAACCCAAAAAAAATCTATTGATGGACCGCAGATTATTGAATTAGGAAAATTGTAAAAGTCATGATTTAATATTCCTAAGTCTGCGGTGATAGTTGCTAAATAGATTGTGTACTGCGCAACGTATATTAAGTTAATGAAATGATCAACTACTCGCTAGTGTCCAGTTCGCCGTCGATATTTTGAAATTACCTACCGCACTCGCGACCCCAATAAATTCACAATCTGTGATATTGAATTCAACGCGTTAGCAAATGCTCCAAGAAAATAATGTGATAATAATTCACATCGGCCTCGCTCTTTGGGTTAGCTGTTAAAAGTAACGCAGTTCTGTGACAAAAAAGGAGATGCTATTCATGAAAACCGTATCTATCGCAATAGCATTGGGCATGGTTGCCCAAAGCGTCGGCGCGATCGCCGATGAGTTCGATTTCGGAAAATTCCGCGACAGACAATTATTTGAACACGCCGAAGAGTTATTCGGCATCGAGCGGCCGCTGTCCGCCGCATCCAGTATCAGTGTCTCTGCCGCGACTGCCGAGGCCAACCCGTTGTCGATGGTGACGCTGGCGCGCGGGTTGCGCGCGCGTGTCGTGTCGTCGCAAGCGGATCTCGCGGACCATAGCGACATGCTCGCGTTGTGGCCGGATAATATCAATCCTACCCACCTCATTGTCTGCAATGAACAGGGCCTGGGATTTGCGGGTGTGCAGCGCGTCAATATTGCCACTGGCGCCGTCGCGACCATCCTTAGCGGTACGACGTTATGTGACCCCGCGCACGTCACGCCCTGGGGCACGGTTATCATCGCCGAAGAAAACGGCGCGTCCGGTCGCATGTTCGAGATTCTGGATCCGTTGAATACTACCGGCGTCACGATCAACAATATCGATAACAGCACCTCCGATCCTACGCATGTGATCTATCGCCCGGCGGTCGGCAGATTATCGTTCGAAGGGGTCGCGATCTACCCGAACGGCGTGATGTATTACGGTGACGAAAATCGACCCAGCAAGGGCAACGGGGGGGGCGCGTATTACAAGTTCATTCCGACCAATCTGTGGGGCGGCGGCGCACCGATCACTAATTTAAACGACTCTCCGTTGGCGTACGGGCAGGTATACGGTTTGCGGTTGGGCAAACGCAATGCAAACACCGACTACGGTCACGGTACCAACATCGGTTTAGGCGTGTGGGTCACGATCGACAATACCGATCCAAATGGCGTTAATCTACGTGCGGCTGCGGCAACATACAAGTTGACCGGCTATTATCGCCCGGAAGACATCGACATCGACGGTAAGGCACTGACCAACGGCCAAGTACGATTTTGTGCGAACAACACAGGCAACGAAGCCTTCGACAGAGCCTGGGGTGAGACGATCTGCGTGACCGACGGCAGTATGCTAGACGCTGCCACCAACGCAGCGACACCTGAGGTGCAGTATTTCGTAATGGGAAATCGCGATTTTTCGATGATGGACAACATCGTATTTCAACCGGGCCGTGGTAACTGGGTGATGCACGAAGATCGCGATGCCGTTGAAATGATAGGTGCGGGTTATCCGTTCAACGACAGCATGTGGGTGTGTCTAGAAGACGGCGCGGATGCTGATACGCTGTCCGACGGCTGCGTGCGAATCGCGACGATGAACGATTTCAACACAGAGTCCACCGGCGGTGTGTTCGACGCGAGCGGAAAGCGTTTTTTCTTCAGCCTCATTCACAACGTCACGGGTCACGGCACCATCCTCGAAGTGACGGGTTGGAAATGAAATTTTCACAGCTCAACGAGGTGTAAATATCCGCGCCATCTTTCGGCGCGGATGCGAATAGACGTTGTCTCGCCACTGCTGTTTTTTTCCGCGTCGCGTCAAATTTAAATAACCTCACATATAAAACGTAATCACAACAATTTGGGCGCGTTACGGATGATATTGGCCGTTGGTATCTATGTGCCGACAGCGATGGTTCAGCAATTTGAAAATACGCTTGATAACAGAGCAACAGATATATCCGTCCTCGACAGGCAGCAACAAGTCTTGTCTATGATCATGCAGGGGCATACCAATAAGGTCATCGCGGTGGAACTAAATGTGGTCGAGGCCACGGTGACAATGCAGGGTTCTAGATGAGCCTGGGGTAGCGAATTTTACAGCGAGCGCGGCACGGAACAGATACCACGGCAAAATTAGAGAGACATAGAGTCGGTAGCGTCACCGATTGGAAGAGCGTGAGTGGCGAAACGTACTCTTTCTTGGCTAAAAAAACGAATGACGACTTGTACGCGTTTGGGGCAGGGGCGAGTGGTAATCATTGGAAATGGCTTGCCAAAAAATAGGGCTTCGCCAACACTGGTGGATAATACCTAATTTTTCAGCAACTTCATCCTTTGGAAAATTGAAGTGGTAAGTGCTATATTTTCAATAGGGGTCAGTGAAAAAACACGAATATTGTTCTATATTCCAATTTCCACCTTAGTGCCTTGCACTCCTCAGTAACTGAATAACTGAATAACTATCACCCATTCATATACTAAATAGATTTCATTAAACGTTTCAATAGTTAAAGGAGAAATTATTATGGCCATCAAATACGGATTAAATGAATGGCATCAATATGTTCCCCGCGATGAAGTTAACGCGCCTATTGTGCTATGTTTTGGAGATTCCTGGTTTTGGTACCCGTTCCCCGGAAGTCGAAATTTATCGCAACGGTTTTTAGAATTTGGTAGATATCAATCGATGGATATTGCAGTGCTGGGAGAAAACGGAATGGAAATTACCGATCCGGGAAAGCGAATTCTCGCCGATGTTACCACCTTTTTGCAATATGAGAGCAAAACGCTAGACATGATTGTCGTGAGTGGCGGCGGCAATGATTTTGCGGGGGCCGATGACCTTGACCCCATATTAACCAAAGGCAAAAATTCTGACATAACAAGTTGGTTTAAGGTGAAGGAAACGAACA
>JAOUGF010000016.1 GCA_029857925.1 Gammaproteobacteria bacterium | reverse complement strand
CCGACGCCGACCGCTTGCCAGCGCAACGCGATCCACAGTTGGGTATCATCAGTCTGGCTAATTTTAGATCCGAAACGCTCAATACCGATGCACAGGGCTTTCGTTGCACCGTACGCGACGGGTGTACGTTAACATTAGAGGAATTTGAGCAGGGTGCAGTGCATAAGGGTTTGGTGTTAGGAAACAGTGTCGCCTACGGCATAGGTGTCAGCGGCGATGATCGCACCGTCGCAAGCCAGTTGAATTTACGTACACCGGATATCTGCTGGTATAACATGGCGATACGTCGCTCCAGTTTACGCCAAGAGGTGGAGGTCCTCCGGCGTTTTAACCGGGCTCAACTAGCCTATGTGGTGTGGCTTTCGGGGGTAAACGACCTGAATTTTTTTGTCACGGGTCTGGCGAGCCACCTGCTGTCGCGAGCCCGCGGGGAAATACGCTTGCAAACAGTGGATTGGGCGGCTAAATATCATCGATTTAAAGAGGGTGTGCGCGCCGACCTGTGCGCGATGGCAAGTAATTTGCGCGTAAATGAAGTGCAAGTGCTGTTTTGTTTGCAACCTTTGTGGAGTTGGTCAAAAAAGCCGTTGACCGCGCAAGAATCCGCGCTGTTCTCCGTGTTTGACGCCAGCGTTGACAAACCCTTGCGACGCGCGTTGGGGGCCTTAATCGCGCCTTTGCATGCAGATTATGCGCAATGTATTGCCGAAGGATGCCAACAGGCGGGTTTCCACTTTCTTGACTTGAACAGTCATATTGATTTTAACCAAAATGGGGTATGGACGTATATTGATCGCCTGCATCTGACAGATACGGCACACGCCCAAGCGGCGGATATTATTGAAAAGCACTATTATATACGTACCTAAATAATGATAGGGCATTTCCAATAATTCGATCAATGGACGCGGCGCTAGACGGAAAGCGGCGAAAAAGCGGAGTTTAAACGGCGTCAACTGCAAAAAAGACCCACATTTAGAGCCACTTTATAGCGATGCAATGCGCCCATCAGCTAATTTTTAGAGATGCCCTATAAATCGAGCGCTGAATAAGTCGATATTTCTATGTAGCTTTTATGTAAGGACGTTCGAGTGTCAGTCTATGTTGATTAAACGGAAACTTCAAATTACAGGGTTCACGGTCATTGTCCTGATATTGCTGGGGATGGGCGCGCAGTATATAACGCTCAATTCTGTCGTCAGTATGAATGACGGTACCCAGCGATTGGCGAACGTAGAACTCAATATGAGCCGATTGGTACGCTATGAAAAAGAATTTTTTGCCAGTAATGTGGCGTCTCATGTCGATGCGCATAAGCAGACAGTTGCGGTTCTTAACGCCGATTTCGCTGAGTTGAGGGACAAGTATTTCACCGCTGTGGAGGAGTCACAACGAATTGTAGTGGCGATCAACGCGCTGACTGCGTATGCAAAGCTGTTTTATGAATTGGCTGAAACTCAAAAAAGTGTCGGATTGGGACGTGAATCCGGTTTGATCGTTGAATTGCATGCGTCAGCGCACAAGGCGGAGGCATTGATAGGCGAACAAAAAAGTGAAACCATGTTGCGTCATTTACTCGCACTGCGGCGGTACGAAGAAACATATTTGCTGCGCAGGGTGGAGACCAATGTCCGGGAATTCGAGGCGGCGTATGCGGAGTTTATGAAGTCGTTGGGGACGCGGTCATGGCCGAAATCGGCGCGGCAACAAGTCGCGGAATCGATGGCCGCATATCGCCAATTTTTTTTGAAAATTGTAGAGAGTGAACAATTAGGTGGGGCTAAAGATACGGATGGTAAGAATGTTGCGTTGAACGCAGCGATGCACGAAGCGGAGACCGTCATAGATGAACTGGATAGTGCGCTGGATGCGCGTACGCAGCGCCGAATTCGCACCGCACAGTTTACACAAGTCGTTATGTCGATTGCGGTTTTGGCGCTTATTGTGGTTGCGCTGGCAATGATCTACAAACGCTTAGTGAGTTCGCTAGATAAATTGCTAAGAGGGATGCTCGATGCGTCAAAAAACAAAGACCTTTCGATACGGATAGCGGTTTCCGGTGTGGATGAATTCGCGCAGACTGCGCAGGCGTTTAATCAGATGTCCGCAGAATATGAGGGCATCATGCAACGGCTGTTAAAATCGTCGTTGGGTTTGAGTGGCACCGCCAGTGAATTGGTCGCGATCACCGAACGCACCAATCAAGGGGTGGGCAAACAACACCACGAGAGCGATCAAGTCGCTACGGCGATGAACGAAATGGCGGCGACCGTGCAAGAGGTCGCGCGTCATGCAGCGGAGGCGGCCACCGCCTCTAGCGCGGCATCTGACCATGCGAGGCAAGGGAAAGACGTGGTGACACGTGCAAGCAATGGGTTGCGCACGCTGGCGGATGAGGTTAAAAACACTGCAAACGCGATTTCTCAGGTTGAAAAAGAAAGCGCAAATATCGGCACCGTGCTGAGCGTCATTCAGGGCATCGCGGAACAGACGAATTTGTTGGCGTTAAATGCCGCTATTGAGGCCGCTCGCGCGGGGGAGTCAGGGCGGGGGTTTGCGGTGGTTGCTGATGAGGTGCGCACGCTCGCGCAACGCAGCAAGGAATCTACCGAAGAGATCAAGGCCATCATTGAGCGTCTCCAAGCGGTTGCACGCACGGCAGTGCAAGCGATGGACGCCGGATTAAAACAAAGCGCGATCGCGGTGGAGCAAGCGGATGCGGCGGGCGCTTCCTTGGAGCAAATCGCCGATGCGGTGATTAAAATCAACGATATGAATTCGCAGATTGCGACGGCGGCGGAAGAACAATCCGCCGTTGCAGAGACGGTCAACGCGAGTGTCACCACCATCGCGGGGATTTCCGATGAAACGGCGCAGATGGCGCGTGAGACGTTGGTCTCAGGAAATAAATTGGCGACACTCGCGATGGAATTGCATCAAGCCATTAGCGTTTTTAAACTCCAGGCGGCGTTGGATTTATCCAAGGCGAAAAGCGCGCATCTCGCGTGGAAGGCGAAATTGCGGTCGTTTTTAGATGGCAAACAATCCTTGACGTTGCAAGAGGCGGTGTCGCACAAGCACTGTATCCTGGGCAAGTGGTATTATAGCGAAGGGTTGCAAAAATTTGGGCATATCAAGGCGATGCAGGATGTAGAGGCGCCGCATGCGGAGATGCACGGACTGATTAAAACGATTATCGAACTAAAGGAGAAAGGCAATAATATCGAGGCCGAAAAGGTATATGAAAAGGTCGGACCGTTATCTGAACGCATTGTTGGACTTTTGACTGACGTGGAACGGGCTGCAGTGGCGATGGAAGGGGCAGCGATCAACGCCGCGTAAGTTAAAAGCGGGCAGGCGGTGAGCCTGCCGAGTTAGCCTAATCTCTGCTACCTGACTTCTACGCGCGTCGCGCTCATTGTGCCATTGGCGCTGAGTGTGATATTGCCATTGACGTCACGTCCCGTTGCGGTCCACGCCCCACTGAGCAGCGTGCCGGTAGAATCCAACGTAAGCGTATAATCTATTGTGTTTGTGCCGATAAATTGCCCCGCATAGTTTTGGTTGTCCGGCGCGCCTTGCATCGGCAGGATAAATCTCGCGACATAACCCCCATTCGGTTCGCTGCGCCAGGAACCCAATCCAGGCGCGTATAGGATGGTGCCTAACGGATGGTAAGGCGAATATAACGGATGGCTCTCTGCCAGCACGCCGCCCCCTGAAAAACTAAAAAGATCGAGAAAATCGCCAAACCCCGGGGGGGTTTGTATGGAAACATTCGCCTTCCAGGTGCCAATGATATCCGGGATACCCGCCGCACCGCTGTTATGTACAGGTGCGAGTGCAAATAATCCCAGGACCAGCCATTGGCGCCACACAGTTATTGACATAAATACTTCCTTTTCAACATGATAGGGTTAGGAACGAAGCCATGCCGATGCAAATCACCGGCCAACCACCCTCACTATAGGCAAGGGAAAATATAGGAAAATAGCTGAATAGTGGTAGAATAACGCCCCTACGCGCGCCCAGGCGCACGCTATTGAGTAAACTTGAGGATTTAGACAATGCAAATCGGCGTTACCCTGCAACAATATTTGCTCATAGAGCAAAAGAAAAACTCCAAAGTAGACAACGACTTAATCGGATTATTCGGCGATGTCGCGGTGGCCTGTAAGAACATTTCCAATGCGGTGCGCCACGGTGCGCTGTACGGCGTGTTGGGCAGCGCGGGTAGTGAAAACGTGCAAGGCGAGACCCAAAAGAAATTGGACGTGATGTCTAACGAAGTCTTTATTCACTCTACCGAACGCAATGGTTATCTCGCCGGCCTGGCGTCGGAAGAGATGGACGAGATCTACCATATTCCCGTGCAATTTCCGCGCGGCAAGTATTTAATGACCTTCGATCCGCTCGATGGCTCGTCGAATATCGACGTCAACATCACCGTCGGATCGATTTTTTCTATACTGAAAAATCCCAAAGGCACAGCCAAACCGGATACGCAGGATTTCTTACAACCCGGCACCGCGCAAATCGCCTCCGGCTTTTGTTTATACGGCCCGTCTACGATGATGGTGATGACGGTAGGTGACGGCGCGCAAGGTTTTACGTTGGACAGCGGTATCGGCGAATTCATCTGGACGCACGAAAATATACAAATCACGCCCGATACGAAAGAGTTTGCGATCAACACCTCCAATCAACGTTTCTGGGAAGCGCCGGTGAAGCGCTATATCCAAGAATGTAAAGACGGTCAAACCGGCCCGCGTGGCAAGGATTTTAATATGCGTTGGGTGGCCTCGATGGTCGCGGAAGTCTATCGCATATTAAATCGCGGCGGCGTGTTTTTATATCCGCGTGACACCAAGGATTTGAAAAAACCTGGAAAATTGCGCTTGTTGTACGAGGCCAATCCGATGTCGTTCATCGTTGAACAAGCGGGCGGCGGCAGCACCACCGGCTATGAACGCATTATGGAGATCAAGCCTGACGCGTTGCATCAACGCGTGCCGGTGATCCTGGGTTCTAAGAACGAAGTCGACTTACTGAATCAATACCATAAATAATCGGCTTTAATGCTGAGATTTTTTGTAGCCCGGCGCCCTGCCGGGCTATTTTCTTATATGGGGACCTCTAAAAATTCGCAATCGTTAGTTAAAAAAATCCATTCACCGTTCAATAATCGGTACAAACCGTAAGTGTCCTCCGTGTGAGAATGATTATCAATCAAATCAACCCGGGTATGCAGCGGACGTAGGCTTGGACGCGAAAATTGCATACCAATAGGTGATTCGTACATTCCAGGAGTTTCCGATGGACACGATTACCAAACGCATAGACGCCATCACGGCCATACCTTCGCAGTATTTGAGTGTGACGCCCCCGATACCGCGTTCTGTAAAAATTGAACTGACCGCGCGTTGTGATTTCAACTGTTTTTTTTGTGCGTCAGGCGCGCGATTGCGCAAAAAATCGGATATGTCGTGGGAGTTCTATACACGTGTCGTCAAAGAAATGCGTGACTCCGGTGTGGAAGAACTCGGCTTGTTTTATCTAGGGGAATCCTTTTTATGCGACTGGTTAGCCGATGCGGTGCGCTATGCGAAACAGGACTGCGGTTATCCCTATGTGTTCTTGACCACGAACGGGCGCCTCGCCACTCCGGACCGCGTGGAAGACGTCATACGCGCCGGGCTAGACAGTTTAAAATTCAGTTTTAACAACGCAGATGCCGCACAATTTCACGAGGTCACTCGCGTCAAGGCAAAGGAATTCTCGAAGGTCGTGGATAATTTGAAGGCGTCGCGCGCGGTGCGCGATAAGGTACTATTAGAGACCGGTCACCGTTGCGGTCTGTATGCGTCGAGCATACGTTATGACGGTGAACAGTTAACACGTATGGAAGAGGCGGTGGACGACGTACGTCCCTTTCTCGATGAGCATTATTGGTTGCCGTTGTACGGACAGGCAGGGCTGACTGCGGGCGCTAACGGCACCGTTGCGATTGCGGGCAACCAGGGACGTATCGGCGCGTTACGCCCGCCATTGCCATGTTGGTCTTTGTTCACGGAAGGGCACATCACCTATGACGGCACCCTGTCCGCGTGTTGCTTTGATCACGACGGCCGTTTTAATATGGGCGATCTAACGAAACAGTCGTTCAAGGACGCCTGGATAAGCCAGCCGTTTCAAGCGCTGCGTGACGCGAATCTGCGCCAAGATGTGACTGGCACCGCCTGCGCGCAATGTATGGCCTATGGCAGTTTAAAAGAAGAATGTGACGGCGCGGCGAAACCCATGCGCTATGTGGCAGGCGCCCGCGAACAATAAACAGGATAATATGGTTGACTTCAACTAACTAAATCAGCGGTTTTAGTGTTGGTCGCGCAATTTAAAGTCATTGATCAATGCGCGCAGACCGTTGGCCAACTTAGCGAGGTCCATACTCGCCTCAAACACGTTGCGCATCGCGGCAGCGGTTTGGTTTGTGCCGTCATTGATGCGTATCACATTTCTGCTCACCTCTTCAGCGACGGAGGACTGCTGTTCCGCAGCTGAAGCAATTTGATGATTTTGCTGATTGATTTTATCGACGGATGCAGTGATACGTTCCAGAGATTCCCCAGCGCTCCGCGCTTGAATAACGCTTTCTTTTACTTTATCTTGCCCCTGCCTCATCAGTACCGCCGCCCGCTTTGCATCTACTTGCAGACGCCCGATAATGGTTTGTATCACCTGAGTGGATTCTTGTGTACGATTGGCTAGCATGCGCACCTCATCTGCGACCACTGCGAACCCACGCCCTTGTTCGCCGGCGCGCGCCGCCTCAATAGCGGCATTCAGCGCCAGTAAATTTGTTTTGTCGGCGATATCCTTTATCACCGACACTACGCTGCCGATCTCATTGCTTTGAGTGTCTAATCCATTCATTACCTCAACAATTTTTTCCACTTCGTCGGCAACGTGATTGATGTCGGATATTGTTGCGTTCACCACTTGTCTGCCTTTGTTGGAGGCCTCATCTGCCGTTTGTGCGGCAATGGAAGCGGATTCTGTTGCCTGAGCGACCTCTTTCACCGTGGCCGACATCTGGGTGATCGCGGACGCGACCGATTCGGTTTCGGTTAACTGGGTGTCGATGCTGGTTTTTACCTCTTTTGTAGTGCCTTCGAGTTCCTCCGCAGCCGAAGACAAGGTCAGTACAGAGGATGAAAAGCGTTGTATTACACTGTTGTAGTTTCTGACAATAGTATTGATATCCGCTTCTATATCCTTCATTTCATCTTCCGTGTCAAAATGTAATTCAGTGCAAAGGTCACCCTCCGCGACGCGTTTTGCGACCTCATCCACTTTGTCCACATTATCTTTGATATTTATGTACATGCCAATATATAGATAAAGCACTAGTGCAAGCGAACAGAGTATCGTTGCAATAAAAACCGTTTGACTGAATTTATGCTCGTCAATCCGCTTAGATACGAGCGCGTGAATTGAAAATTGCATATCGTTGAACAATGTCAGTGCCGTCTCTATCGTCTCGGTGCCAAGTGCAAAATAATCTTTACTGGTGATACCCGTTCCTGAGGGATTCAAAATTTTTTCATTCGTAGTTTTTATGTAATCTGTGACCATCGATTTGGCCTTATCGCTGGCAGCGCCGTAGGCATCTTTTAGTGCAGGATTTTCCGCGTAGACTAAAGCCAGGCTTTTATCCAGAGTTGAGTTTAATTGTTGCAGGCGATCCAATAGTATTTTCAGTTTGATTGATTCATCTTGGCTCACAGCGCCACGTGTAGCGGCACCGGCGCCGGTGCCGCGCAATTGGCTGGTGAGTTCTATCAACCAAGGTAAGCGCTTGGTCATGATGTCGACGATGAAATGGCCATCGTTAGATGAATCTAGATCCATTTTAGATTGAATCGAGACAAGTTCAATTATGTTGATAACACCGGAGATGAACGTCGTATGTGCGGAGAATGCGTTCGATGCATGCATGTTAAACGAATTATTGCTAATGTCCGTCCATTGCGCTTTTAAGTTATTGGTCAACGCAGCGGTTTTTAATGGGTCGTTATTGCTAGTGTTTATTTGGTCAATATCGGAAAGCGCTTGCGCTATCTGTGGCCGAATTGCGAGTATATTTTCCTTAAATTCCAAGCCGCCATTTAGATATGCATTGGTCAAACCGCGGTGCTGGGGTGCATATTTGATGAGTGAGCGCAATGGCTCAAAATATGGAATGCCAATCGCTTCCATATTTAAAACTTTAGCACTGTTGTGCATTTCGAAAAGAACTCGTGCGGAAGCATAGAATAGCGGGCAACAGAATAGCAAGGAAACTATGCTGAATTTTGTAATAAACCGAAGTCGCTTGGTAAGCGCGATAGCGGGTTTGAAAAAAAAATGGTCGCGCACGCATCTACCTCTAGGCAATGTGGCAACATTTTAGACACCTTCACAATAATTAAGGTGGTACGTTCTAGTACGGATAATGGGTTATTAGACACTCACTATCCGTGCGCGCAAACGTACATAAATAGCGGTAGATATCGACAAACCTTTAGCGAACCTCGGGGTCTTGGCGACAACCGTGCAGGTTGTATCGCGAATGGAATTCGTTGCCGGTCTGCAGTGTAAGATGTACAACCACCCATATTTCATTTCCTTCCGCTGCTCGTGCATAGACGCGTTGCCATTACGCGTAACTTCTAAAATTCGGCGTTGAGTGATAGAGTGCCAACGCGAATTTTTAACGCAAAAAACCGTCGGCACATTCCAATATTAACCAGCTTGTGTGAGCGCGAAATGCCATTTATGGTACTGATTTTGCAGAAAAAAGCGGCTAAGTAATCGTGTTAGGCACCATCAGAAAATCCGTAGGAGCCGCGGAACTGCGTCGCAAACGGATATGGGCGAGGGTTGTGTAGCGGTGAATGATGTGCAGGCGCTGGTCTTTTGAATCTTCCAGCTTTCGTTTTTTCGCGCCACGCCAACTTGGGTATCGTTGAATAAACTGAGGATACTTATACAAATGGGGAGAGACTTTGTCTGTTGCAGTTTGGTGCGATTCAATGGGGTATTCGCGGCGTGGTCTCATTAAAACTTTTTTACTAGGGATTAACCAGCTGAATAGACTAAATATTTTGACCGTTGTAGGGTAATGGGGCTAAACTGAAAACATAGGGAGTAACTATGACGTCGAGAACGACCCAGCAATTTAGTGTGTTAATAATGAGTACGCTCGCGTTTACCGTCTGCTTTGCGGTATGGATGATGTTCGCGGTCATTGGCATTCCGATCAAAAAAACACTGGGCTTAAATGAAACGGAATTCGGATTGCTGGCGGCCACGCCCGTGCTGACGGGTTCGTTGATTCGACTGCCGTTAGGTATGTGGACGGATAAATACGGCGGCCGTATCGTGTTCTTTTTGTTGATGCTGTCTACCGTTATACCCATTTATCTTATCTCCTACGCAACAGAGTTCTGGCAATTCCTGACGGCCGGATTATTTGTGGGGGTCGCGGGTGGATCGTTTTCGGTAGGCATCGCGTACTGCGCGCGTTGGTTTACCAAAGAAAAGCAAGGCCTTGCAATGGGTGTGTTCGGGGCCGGAAATTCAGGTGCCGCAGTAACAAAATTTGTTGCACCCGCGATAGTAATTGCGTGGGGCTGGGAAATGGTGCCGCAAATTTATGCCGCAACCATGTTGGTCACCGCGCTGGCGTTTTGGATGTTTACGTTCAGCGATCCAAAACATCAGGTGCCCAGCACGGTTACCGTGAAAGATCAATTGAAGGCGTTAAAAGATTGGCGCGTGTGGAAATACTGTCAATTTTATTCGATAGTATTTGGCGGATATGTTGCACTTTCTTTGTGGATGGTGAAATATTACGTCACTGAATATGGCTTCGATATAAAAACCGCGGCGCTACTTGCAGCGTGTTTCTCGTTGCCGGGTGGCGTATTACGCGCGGCGGGGGGATGGTTGTCAGACAAGTGGGGTGCCCACACGGTCACGTGGTGGGTATTTTGGGTGTCACTCGTGTGTCTATTCTTTCTGTCTTATCCGCAAACCGATTTTACGATCCACACGGTGAACGGCCCGCAAACCTTCCATATCGGCCTAAGTCCAACGGTGTTTACGATTTTTATGTTCATCGTCGGCGTATCATGGGCCTTTGGTAAGGCCTCGGTTTTCAAATATATTTCAGACGAGTATCCGCATAACATCGGCGTAATCTCCGGCATCGTAGGGCTGATGGGGGGGTTAGGCGGGTTTATTTTGCCGATCATGTTCGGCGCGTTGGTGGACTTAACCGGTGTGCGGTCTTCCGCGTTTATGTTGTTATTCGGTGTCATCTGGGCGTCTCTGATGTGGATGTATTTTACTGAGGTGAAACCGATGTATGCCTCCAAAAAGTCAGCTTTCAAGCGCAAATCATAGGAGATTTCAATGTCCACAGACATTAAGGACTGGAACGTAGAAGATACGAAATTTTGGGAAAGCACCGGCAAACGCATCGCCTATCGCAACCTTTGGATATCCGTCCCGGCGCTGCTTTGCGGCTTCGCGGTGTGGATGATGTGGGGCATCATTACGGTGCAAATGTATAATCTGAATTTCCCTTTTACTAAGGAAGAATTGTTTACGCTAACCGCGATTTCCGGTCTTGCGGGTGCGACGATGCGTATCCCGTCCTCGTTTTTTATTCGAATCGCAGGCGGACGCAACACGATATTTTTGACCACCTCGATGTTGCTGGCACCCGCGATAGGCACTGGCATCACGCTGCAACATCCTGAATGGCCGTTATGGGTTTTTCAATTGATGGCGTTGTGGTCTGGCGTGGGCGGCGGTAACTTTGCCAGCTCAATGTCGAATATCACGACATTTTTTCCAAAGCGTTTACAGGGCACCGCGCTCGGTCTAAACGCCGGGCTAGGCAACTTCGGCGTTACGACGATGCAGATCGTCATTCCGTTGGTGATGACGGTAGGGATCTTCGGCGCGTTTGGCGGGGCTGGTACCGACTTGGTAAAAGACTCCGGCTGGATATTCGGAAAAATCCCCGCAGGTACGCACACGTTTATCCAAAACGCCGGATTCGCGTGGTTAATCACGCTGGTGCCGTTGTCCGTGTTGTGTTGGTTCGGCATGAATAATTTATTGCCGATCTCACCGAATATTGGGGGTACCCTCGCGGCGTTCGCGAAGGTGACATGGTTGTTTACGCTGTCCTTCGTTCCGGCGATTATCGGGCTTTATTTTTATCTCCCCGCGCCCACCGGGTTGGGCTTGCTGAATATGTGGGTCGCGTTACCGTTGATTATCGTCGGCACGTTATTTTTAATGAAACTAGCGGCGCTGGGCGCGATGAAAGAGGGCATTACTAAGCAGTTTGCGATCTTCTCAAACAAGCACACCTGGTCGATGACGGCACTGTATGTGGTCACCTTCGGATCTTTCATTGGTTTTTCAATGGCGTTGCCGTTGTCTATCACGGTGATCTTCGGTGATAAACATATACTCGATCCGTTGACCAATACATGGCAGCATATCAAAAACCCCGCAGGTCCCTCGGCGTTGACCTATGCATGGATAGGACCTTTTGTGGGCGCGTTGATCCGCCCGGTCGGCGGTTGGATATCCGACAAAATGGGTGGCGCAAAGGTGACGCAGATTATCTCCGTCGTGATGGTCGTCGCATCTGCCTACGTCGGGTATATCATGTTGCAGGCCTATCGTTCGCCGACGCCGGAACAATATTTTGTGGAATTCTTGGTGGTGTTCATCGTATTGTTTGCCGCCACCGGCGTTGGCAACGGATCTACATTTCGCACCATCGGCGTTATTTTTAACCGAGAACAGGCGGGTCCGGTGCTGGGGTGGACGTCTGCCGTCGCCGCCTATGGTTCGTTTATCGCGCCGGAAATTATAAAAGGGCAAGTGAAGGCGGGTACACCGGAGATGGCGATGTATGGCTTCTCTATTTTCTACGCGCTGTGTTTGATCGTAAATTGGTGGTTTTACTTGCGAAAAAATTCAGAAATAAAAAACCCATAGTGAATCCAGGTCGACGCGGGGCGGCCGTGCCTGTCGGTATCAACATTTTGTTTTGCATTAGTTCCGAGGGAGTGTAACGATGAGTCATTTTTTGGATCGGTTAAAATTCTTTACGCGTGTTAAAGATACGTTTTCCAACGGGCACGGCATCGTCACTGATGAAGACAGAAAGTGGGAGGATGCGTATCGTCATCGTTGGCAGCACGATAAAGTCGTGCGATCCACGCATGGCGTAAATTGCACGGGTGGCTGTTCGTGGAAAATCTTCGTCAAAAACGGCCTGGTTTCTTTTGAGATGCAACAAACGGATTATCCGCGTACGCGACCTGACATGCCCAATCACGAGCCACGCGGGTGTCAACGCGGCGCCAGCTTTTCATGGTATCTCTACAGCCCGCATCGCGTAAAATATCCGTTGATTCGTGGACGTTTGTTAGAACTCTATCGCGCCGAGCGTAAAGCGGGGAAAGACCCCGTTGAGGCCTGGACGGCGATCCAAAATGACGCGGAGAAGCGGAAAAAATACACTGCCGTGCGCGGCTTGGGCGGGTTTGTACGTACGCATTGGGACGAGGTAACAGAAATTATCGCCGCCGCGAATGTGCATACGATTAAAAATCATGGTCCGGACAGGATCTTCGGTTTTTCGCCGATTCCTGCGATGTCGATGATCAGTTATGCGGCGGGCTCACGTTATCTGTCGCTGATCGGCGGTGCCTGCGGAAGTTTTTATGACTGGTATTGCGACCTGCCGCCCGCCAGCCCGCAAACCTGGGGCGAACAAACCGATGTGCCAGAGGCGGCAGATTGGTATAACTCGACATATCTCATTGTGTGTGGCGCGAATCTGCCGATGACACGCACACCCGATGCGCATTTTTATTCCGAGGTGCGTTATAAAGGCGCGAAGGTCGTGTCTATGGCGCCGGATTACGCAGAATACGTCAAGTTCGCCGATCTGTGGATGCCTATCCGTCAAGGCACCGATGCGGCGGCGTTTTTGGCGATGGGACATGTCGCGCTCAAGGAATTCTTTATCGACAAAAAGGTCGATTACTTTCAAGAATACGCGCGTACCTACACGGATTTTCCGATGCAGGTGATATTGCAAAAGCATGAAGGCCAATACATCATGGGGCGCATGCTGCGCGCGTCGGATTTACACGGAAACCTCGGCCAGACCAATAATCCAGAATGGAAAACTATTGTGTTTGACAAGAAGTCCAGCACATTTGTCGCACCCAACGGTTCCGTCGGCTTTCGTTGGGGGGAGGTAGGCA
>JAOUGF010000384.1 GCA_029857925.1 Gammaproteobacteria bacterium | reverse complement strand
AATATAGCGCAGTATTCGCGCGGTAATAAGTGATACGCCTATCCGGTCGAATACGCAGGTTGCGGTTCATGAGGTGTACGTGAAATTTGTCATCGAATAACAATTAATCAGTGCTAGTTGTGTGCGAATTTACGTTGAATTGCTGCAAATGCGCTGATTCAACGGATTGCAAGTCCGGCGGGGGCCACCCATTTCTGAATAATATGTCGCCCTACGTCATAGTTCCGCAGGGAATATCAAAATGTCTTACACAGGGGTTTCGGGGTATGAAAAGACCGTTTAAGTGTTACCAACCGACACGCGCGATACTGCCTATCGCGTTCCTCCAACGTATTGGATTGCTGCTGCTGTGCGCCTCGTTCCTCGCCGCTTGCGATCACGCACCAGCGACCCCACATGCAAAACCCGCCAGCTTCAGCATCTCTGGCACCGTTTTGGATGAGGAAGAAAACCCCATTGCAGACGCGACTGTCGGGCTGCACAACAGCGCCGGTAACATCACCGCGACCACGATTACCAACTCCGCTGGTGTCTACACATTCTCCGGCCTCGCTAAGGGAGAATACAGCGTCGTCACCCACCGCGCAGGCTACCAATTTTCGACGCTGAGCCGCTCCGTCAATATTAGTGAAACTTCCATTCGAGAATTGAATTGTGTTGGCACACCCGTGGCTGGGGCAGGTCTGGGGACAAGCGCCACGGCCACCTATACGCTCTCGGGGCGTGTCGTAGACGCGTTAAACGTCCCCATCAGCGATGTCGCGATTGCTCTCAGCGGCGACGCAACGGCCAGCACCCGCACCAATGCCAATGGGCGGTATTCATTCACAAAATTGGCGCGCGGCGCCTATACCGTCACCCCCACGTTCACCGGCCTATCCTTTACGCCGGTCAGTCGCGCCGTGACGATCACACGGTTTAGCGCGAGGCGCGTCAACTTCACCTCCACCGACGCGCTACCCAACGCCACCACGTACAGCATCTCCGGCCGCATCACGACGAATACCGGTGGCGCGTTGCGCGGTGCCACGGTCAGCGTCAGCGGCGCGGGCACCGGCAGCGTGGTCACGGACGCCAACGGCGAATACACGATATCGACATTGGGTAACGGCACGTACACCGTCACACCCAGCATGACCGGGTACACCTTTACACCCGCCACTCGCACTGCGACGATCAACAATGCGGATGTCGCCGATATTAACTATGCCGGCACCCCCCCTGCCCCTGCGACGTACGCGCTATCGGGGCGCATCATTAAAAGCAATGGCAACGCCCTCAGCGGGGTGACGATCGCGCTGACGGGCGCCGCAACGCGCAGCGCGACGAGCGACAGCAACGGCGACTATTCCATCCCGGGCCTAAGCCCCGGTGACTATGTCGTGACACCGAGTTTAACGGGATATACCTTCACACCCACCAAGCAGACCGTGGCCGTCACGAACATCGATGTGGCGATGATAGACTTTACGGCGGCACCCCCGCAAAACGCGACCTACACCCTCTCTGGTCAAGTCACCAGTGGTGCCAACACCGCCCTCAGCGGCGCCACCGTCACGTTGAGCGGCGCGGCCGACGCCACGGCGACCACCGATGCGTCCGGCAATTACAGTTTTGCAAATTTAGGCAATGGTGATTATGCCGTAACGCCGACAAAAAACGGTTATACGTTTGTTCCGAGTGACACGTTGGTGACCATCAATGGCGATAACGTGGCTAATATCAATTTTGCGGGCACCGCCACCGCTGTGACCACCTACACTATATCCGGTCAAGTGACTGCGGCCGCCAATGCCCCCGTAAGCGGCGCTACGGTCACGCTCAGTGGCGCGACTACGACGTCAGTCACCACCGACGCGAGCGGTCAATACACCTTTGTCAATTTGGTCAACGGCGACTACACCGTCACCCCGACGCTGGCCAACTACACCTTTGCGCCGCCTCAAATCGCAGTCACCGTGAATGGCGCGAACGTGACGAACACCAATTTTTCCGGCACACAAACCGTCGTACTCACCTATACCATTTCGGGCAAAATCACCACGGGCACAAACACCGCGCTAAGCGGCGCAACCGTGGCGCTCAGTGGCGCCGCAACGGCCAGCGCCACCAGCGACGCCAATGGCGACTACAGTTTCACAAATCTCGCCAACGGCAGCTACACCGTCACACCGACAAAGAGCGGTTACACGTTTGCGCCTACCAATCTGCCCGTCACGGTGAGTGGTGTCGATGTGACCAACACCAATTTCTCGGGCACCCAATCCGTCGTCGCCACCTACTCCATCTCCGGTACTGTGGCCGACGCCAATGGTGTTGCGATAAGCGGGGTGACGATCACACAAGGCACCACCACCGTCACCACCGACAGCGCGGGCGCCTATACCCTCACAGGGCTTGGCAACGGGAGCTACACACTGACCCCCAGCCTCACTGGATACAGTTTTACGCCGCCCACGACCAACGTCACCCTCAACGGCGCCAATATCACCGCCACCGATTTCGTCGCGGTCGCACCCACGCCTGGCGTGCGCAATTTTACGCTGTATATCAAACCCGGGACGTTGACAGTAAGCGGTCGCGGAGGCGCCGCGATACCGGCGTGGAGTTTCACGGATGTTGCAGCCACGCCTAAATTTCCAGGTGCGGTGTTAAACGTCACCGAGGGTGATACGGTGCGTGTCACTGTACAAAACGATCACACGATAGATCACAATTTCGCCATCAACGGCATCACCGTGGACACCGCCGCCGCAGTGGCCGCAGGCGCAAACAAGGTCTACACCTTCACTGCGACCAATGCAGGTGCGTACCTCTATTACGACGGACTCAACGACAACATAAACCGCGAGATGGGCTTGTATGGCGCGATTGTGGTCGCTCCGGTGTCCGGTGGTGCAACCGCATGGACGGGCGGGCCGGAATATAGCTTCCAGCGCGTGTGGGTCACAGGCGATATGGACAAAACGCGTTGGAACGATGTCGCCTCTGCGGGTAACGCGGTGAATACCGCCATTTACAAGGCCAACTACTTCCTCATCAACGGTATGGGGGGTGAAGATGCGATGCAAGACAAAGCAAAAACCGCGATAGACGGCCGTGTCGGTCAAACGGCGCTGGTGCGCATCCTAAACGCGGGGCA